>JAYVJD010000220.1:0-9272 GCA_043769625.1 Pseudomonadota bacterium
CCCCATCCTAACCTTCCCCCGTCAAGGGGGAAGGGACTTCTTTCTTCGATGACGCAATAGGTCCTCACAAATCACACCACGCCAAAACATCGCAGAAAAATAAATGATGTTTATGCAGTATAACGCTCAATATTTTTTACTGCATCAACGCAAACCCACAAACAATTCAGGGCGCCGGAGCGCCCTAAATTGTTTAATATAATCAAATACTTACGCAGCGTCTTTGGAGGCGCGTTTGCGCTCGTGTTCGAGTAGGAAGCGCTTGCGAATACGAATGCATTTCGGGGTGATTTCAACCAACTCGTCGTCGTCGATAAATTCAATCGCTGATTCCAAGGTGAGCTGCACCGCAGGCACCAGGTTCACTGCTTCGTCGGTACCGGATGAACGCACGTTGGTGAGTTGTTTACCTTTGATCGGGTTCACCACCAAATCGTTATCGCGTGAATGGATGCCGATCACCATGCCCATGTACAAACGATCGCCCGGCACCACGAACATGCGGCCGCGATCCTGCAGTTTCCACAAGGCGTAAGCCACCGCATCGCCCTGCTCAGCCGAAATCAACACGCCATTTCGGCGTGAAGTGGCTTCGGAACGTATCGGCGCATACTCATCAAACACACTGCTCTTCAAACCGGTACCACGCGTCATGGTCATGAAGTCAGATTGGAAACCAATCAAGCCACGCGCAGGAATGCGGTAGTCGAGGCGGACGCGACCGCGACCGTCGGACTGCATGTCCTGCAAATCGCCGCGACGTTCGCCCAGCGCTTGCATGACGGCACCTTGGTGCACTTCTTCGACGTCCACGGTGAGCATTTCTATCGGCTCGCATTTCTCGCCGTTGATTTCTTTGATCACGACGCGTGGTTTACCCACGGCTAATTCGTAACCTTCGCGGCGCATGGTTTCGAGCAAAATGGTCAGGTGTAATTCGCCGCGACCCGAGACGAGGAACACGTCGGTGTCGGCTGTGTCATCCACACGTAGCGCGACGTTGCTGCGCAATTCGCGATCCAGACGTTCGCGGATTTGACGGGTGGTGACGAACTTGCCTTCTTGACCGGCAAATGGCGACGTATTGACCTGGAAGTTCATGGTCAAGGTCGGTTCATCGACGGTCAACATCGGCAAGGCTTCGGGCTGATTGATGTCAGCGATAGTGACGCCAACGCCAACTTCTTCAATACCGTTAATCAATACAATGTCGCCCGCTTCCGCCACATCCATTTGCACACGCTCCAAACCAACGAAGCCGAGCACTTGATTGATACGCGCTTTTTTGGGCGCTTTGTCGCCGTTCAATACCAGTACGTCCTGCCCCGGCTTAACGCGACCACGCGTAATGCGGCCAATGCCGATTTTGCCGACGAAGCTGGAATAATCGAGTGAGCTGATTTGTAATTGCAACGGACCCTCAGGGTCGCCAGCGCGCGCCGGAACGTGTTTCAACACCGCATCGAACAAGGGACGCATGTCGGTGCCAGGTTTCGCTGCGTCGAGCATGGCATAACCATTCAGCGCTGAAGCATATACCACGGGGAAATCCAATTGTTCGTCGGTCGCGCCGAGTTTATCGAACAAATCAAAGGTGGCATTGATGACAAAATCAGGACGCGCACCCGGGCGGTCGATTTTGTTGATGACGACGATAGGCTTCAAGCCAAGCGCCAAGGCTTTTTTGGTCACAAAGCGCGTCTGCGGCATCGGGCCTTCCACCGCATCGACCAGCAACAACACGCTATCCACCATCGACAACACGCGCTCTACTTCTCCGCCGAAGTCAGCGTGGCCCGGGGTATCGACGATGTTGATGTGCGTACCTTCGTATTGCACGGCGCAGTTTTTGGCCAGAATGGTGATGCCGCGCTCTTTTTCCAGATCATTGCTGTCCATCACGCGCTCGGCAATGTGCTGGTGGGCGGCGAAGGTGCCGGATTGTTGTAAAAGTTTGTCAACTAAGGTGGTTTTACCATGGTCAACGTGGGCAATAATGGCGATATTACGGATAGCGCGGGACATAGATAGACTCTCAAAAAGGCGCACTAGCAGCATGCGCAGTAAACTAAGCCAAAAATTATACCACACTGTGCTGGCTTTTCTGATGGCAATGTGTATAATGCGGGCTTCGGGTAGAGCAAGATTCTTATCAGCAATCTCCGACGGGCATAAAATCACTCTAACGACAATGCCCGCAGTCATCGATATCTGACCTCTCTTTTTCTCCCGCAAATGCGGCGATTCTCCGGTTAGCATCGATGTTTTTAGCGCCGGACAACCGCTTTGCCACGTCTTCAACCTTCGTGCTTTCAGCGTTTACCTGCGTTCTATTTATCACAGGAAACAGCATGACATTTAATGAATTGAATTTGATCGACCCTATCCTCAACGCTATTACTGAGGCCGGTTACACCACCCCCACGCCTATTCAGGAACAAGCCATCCCTGAAGTGCTGGCTGGCCACGACGTTATCGCGTCGGCGCAAACCGGCACCGGCAAAACCGCAGCCTTTGTATTGCCTGCGTTGCATAAATTAGCCATTCCGTCGGAAATTCGCAGCAAAGGCCCACGCGTTTTGGTGCTGACGCCGACGCGCGAACTAGCCCAGCAAATCAACGAAGCCGTGCGTAAATACGGCAAGAACATGCGCGTTAAAACCGTATGTATTCTCGGCGGCATGCCCTACCCGCTGCAAAACAAATTGTTGTCGCAGCCAGTCGATATTCTGGTCGCTACACCGGGTCGTTTGATCGACCATCTGGATCGCGGTCGTATCGACTTTGCGCGTCTGGAAATTTTGGTGCTGGACGAAGCCGACCGCATGCTCGACATGGGCTTTATCGACGACGTAGAGCGCATCGCCGCTGCTACCCCAGCGACACGCCAAACACTATTGTTTTCGGCCACCATGGAAGGCGAAATCGCCAAATTGGCGCAGCGTTTATTGAAATCACCGAAGCGTATCGCCGTCGCGTCGCAACAAGCGCGTCACGAACAAATCGAACAGCGTTTGCATTATGTCGATGACATGAGCCACAAAAATCGTCTGCTCGATCATCTATTGCGCGACGAAGAACTGACGCAAGCCATTGTATTCACCGCGACCAAGCGTGACGCCGATAGCATCGCCGAAGATCTGTATGCGCAAGGCCACGCCGTTGCCGCACTGCATGGCGACATGAACCAAGGCGCGCGTAACCGCACGCTGACCAAATTGCGCAGCGGTGGATTGCGTGTTCTGGTTGCCACCGACGTTGCCGCACGCGGCATCGACGTATCCGGCATCAGCCACGTTATCAACTACGACTTGCCCAAGTTTGCTGAAGACTACGTGCATCGTATTGGCCGCACTGGCCGTGCTGGCGCATCAGGCATTGCTGTGTCATTCGCTTCAGGCAAAGATCAATTGATCCTAAAACGTATCGAACGCTTTACTGGCCAGGAAATTCCGGTCATCAGCGTGCCTGGCCATGAGCCGAAATTCAAGCCGCGTAGCGGCCCACCAAAGGGTCGTTCCAACAGCGCTGGTCCCAAGCGTCCAGGCCAAGGCGGTCATGCGCGTAACGACAATGGTCCGCGTCGCGGCCCCGCTCCCTCGCCTTACGGCGGTGAAGCGCGTCGTGCTGGTCCCGCGCCAAGCGGTGAAGGCCGTCGTCCCAATGCAGGCGGCGAAGGTCGTCGTGCCGGCGCTGGCGCTGGTGCCGGCGGTGGTTACAAAGGCAATAGCGGCGGCCCGAAGCCGGATAATTTCGGCAATCGCATTTCGTCAGACCACGGCAACCGTGTCGGTGCACCAGGTCGCACTGTCACAACCGGTACCGACGCACGTCGCCCTTCCGGCGCGAACAACACGGCATACGGCAAAACAGCCTATGTCGATCGCGGCGGTGAAGGCGGTAATGCATGGGTAGGTCGGCGTGAACTCGGCGCTGCTGATGCGAAAAAAGCCCCGCAAGTTGCTTACAAAAAACGTTCGCCATTTTTAGCCAGCTAATTAGTAACAATCGCAGCAAACAAAAAGGCGCACTTCGGTGCGCCTTTTTTAATTACTGTAACTTATTGATTATATTAAACTATTTACATCATGCATTACGCATGAAATCGGCCGTTTTATAGAACGCCTGCTGCAATTCCTTACGTAGTTTTTCATCGACGCCGATTTCGTTCATCGCTTGCGTCATGCAGGCCACCCATTGATCACGTTCGGATTCACCAATCGCCACATGCATATGGCGTGCACGCAAACGCGGATGACCGTACAGATCAACGTAAAGCGGCGGGCCGCCGAGCCAGCCGGATAAAAATTGATAAAGTTTTTCGCGCGAGCCATCGAGACTTTGCGGATGCAGATTGCGGATGCCTGCGTAGGCCGGTTCCAGTTGCATTAGATCGTAAAAACGCTCGACCAGTTGCTTCACGATGTCGTTACCGCCAATAGTTTCGTAATGAGTTTTCATAGGCGAATATGGTAGCATGTCAATTAATAACTGAATGAACAAACCATGAAGCTTGCGCTAAAAATTGACGTGGATACTTTGCGCGGAACGCTGGAAGGCGTACCGCGCTTGCTTGAAGTGCTCAACAAACATCAGGTTCACGCCACATTTTTATTCAGCCTCGGGCCAGACCACACCGGCCGCGCGATCAAGCGCGTATTTCGTCCCGGCTTTATGAAAAAAGTATCGCGCACTTCCGTGGTCGAACACTACGGCATCAAAACGCTTTTATATGGCACGCTATTGCCCGGACCAGACATCGGCAAACGCGGCGCGGACATTATGCGTAGCGTGCGCGATGCAGGCCACGAATGCGGCATCCACACTTACGATCACATCAAGTGGCAAGACTACGTCGTCGCGCAAGATGAAAGCTGGACCGAGCGCGAAATGCAAAAAGCGTTTGATCGCTTCGCCGAGATATTTGGCACGCCCGCTAAAACCCACGGCGCGGCCGGCTGGCAAATGAATCGCCATGCGTATCGCACCGAACAGCGTCTAGGTTTCGACTATTGTTCCGATGGTCGCGGCAGCTTTCCCTTCATCCCGATGGTCAATGGCGAAGTCGTATCCTGCCCGCAATTGCCCACCACCCTGCCAACGCTGGACGAACTGATTGGAATGGATAACATCACGGCTGACAGTGTCGCCGAGCATATATTGACGCTGACACGCGCTGGCCAAACCGATCATGTTTATACTTTGCACGCAGAACTTGAGGGTATGAAATTATTGTCCGCGTTCGATGCGCTACTTGGCGGCTGGCGCGAGCAAGGCTTTGAATTATGTACCACGCAGGAATTATTTCACTCTCTCGATGTCTCGACGTTGCCCTATTGCGAAGTCGGCCAAGGCGAAATCCCGGGACGCTCTGGCACATTGGCGCTGCAAGGGAAACTATTTTTAGCCAACTGAAAGGAGCCAACGATGCTGAATCAATCGATTCCCGATTTCGAATTGCCCGCCACTGGCGAGCAACGCTTTAAACTTTCTGCCATGCGCGGTCATCCGTTCGTGATTTATTTTTACCCCAAAGACGATACGCCGGGCTGCACCAGTGAAGGCATGCAGTTCCGTGATTTGCATGAGGAATTCAATCAAATAAAATGCACCGTATTCGGCCTCTCGCGCGACACAATAAAATCGCATGAAAAGTTCAAAAGCAAAATGAGCTTTCCGTTTGAACTGCTGAGTGATGAAGAAGAGATCGCGTGTACTATTTTCAACGTGATCAAAATGAAAAATATGTACGGCAAACAAGTGCGCGGCATTGAGCGCAGCACATTCATCATCGACAAAGACGGCATCTTGCGTAAAGAATGGCGTGGCGTATCCGTGCCGGGCCATGCGCAAGAAGTCCTTGATGTCGTCAAAGCCCTTTAACACCTGAAAAAACTATGCCCACTTCCCGCCCCCGTCGTAAACGCGAAAGCGCCGAAACCACCAAACTCTTCGTGCTCGATACGAACGTCTTGATGCACGATCCGACTGCACTATTTCGTTTTGAAGAACACGATGTGTTCATTCCGATGGTGACATTGGAAGAGCTCGACAATAATAAGAAGGGCATGACCGAAGTTGCACGAAACGCGCGCCAGGCCAGCCGCTTCATGGAAGAAATCGTCAGCGTGCCGCAAGCAGACATGGATGCTGGCCTGCCCCTGAAAGGTCGCGGTACGCAACAAGCCAGCGGCAAATTATTCTTGCAGACGCAAATCATCAATCATGATTTATCCGCTGCCCTGCCGAGCTTAAAAGCCGACAATCAGATCATTGGTGTCGCCCTGCATTTGCAACACCAGCATAAAGAACGTCAAGTAGTATTGGTCACCAAAGACATCAATATGCGTATCAAGGCGCGCGCGATTGGTGTGGCTTCAGAAGACTATTTCAACGACAAAGTTCTTGAAGACACCGATCTGCTTTATAGCGGCATGCGTGAATTGCCGGCCGACTTTTGGGACAAGCATGGTAAAGACATGGAATCGTGGCAGCAACACGGCCGGACGCTGTATCGCGTCAAAGGTCCGTTGTGCGCCAGCTTTTTGCTCAATGAATTCATTTACCTCGAAGGCGGCCAGCCATTTTTTGCCCGCGTAATCGAGCTGAACGGCAAAAGTGCCGTGCTGGAAACCTTACGCGATTACGCGCATACAAAAAATAATGTGTGGGGCATCGTTGCGCGCAACCGCGAACAAAATTTTGCCCTGAACGCGCTGATGAACCCGGAAATCGATTTCGTCACCCTGCTCGGCCAGGCCGGAACCGGCAAGACCTTGCTGACGTTGGCAGCAGGTTTACTGCAAACTTTGGAAACCAAACTCTATTCCGAAATCATCATGACGCGCGTCACCGTGCCGGTCGGCGAAGACATCGGCTTTTTACCCGGTACGGAAGAAGAAAAAATGACGCCGTGGATGGGCGCGCTGGAAGACAACCTCGACGTACTGAATAAAAGTGACGACGAAGCGGGCGACTGGGGACGTGCAGCGACGCAGGATTTGATTCGTTCCCGCATCAAAATCAAATCGCTCAACTTCATGCGTGGCCGCACCTTTATCAAAAAATATCTGATCATCGACGAAGCACAAAACCTGACGCCAAAACAGATGAAAACGCTGATTACGCGCGCAGGCCCCGGCACCAAGGTCGTCTGTCTAGGTAATATTTCGCAAATCGATACACCCTACTTGACCGAAGGTAGCTCTGGATTGACTTACGTCGTCGATCGCTTCAAAGGTTGGCAGCACAATGGTCATGTCACACTGCAAAGAGGGGAACGCTCGCGCCTGGCAGATTTTGCGGCCGAGGCGCTCTAAGGATTTTTTTTCAATCTATGACACGTCTCACAACCATTTTGTCTGCTATCGAATAGCCTGAATGATGTAAAATTGAAAAGAATCATCCAATTAAACGACTAATAACAATAATTATTTTGTCTGAAAGCCTTTTTATTCCATGAACCGTGGTTTTTATTTCATTCTGGCGGCACAGTTTTTTTCCGCCTTGGCCGACCATGCCTTGCTGGTCGCGGCAATTTCATTGCTGTTTCAACTCGGCGCGCCTGAATGGCAAACCCCGTGGTTGAAAATCTTCTTTGTCATCTCGTATGTCGTGCTGGCACCGTTCGTCGGCGCTTTTGCCGATGCTTTGCCCAAGGGCAAAGTGATGCTGATCAGTAATGGCATTAAGATTTTCGGCTGCATGTCGATGCTGTTTGGCATGGATCCGTTTTACGCCTATGCCATCGTCGGCTTCGGCGCGGCAGCCTATTCGCCCGCCAAGTATGGCATCCTTACCGAGTATTTGCCGCCAAGCAAATTGGTGATTGCAAACGGCTGGATGGAAGGGCTGACCGTCGGCGCGATTATTACAGGCACGGTGATTGGCGGTTTGCTGATCAATAAACAAGTCTCAACAACCTTATTGTCGATGACGGAAATACCCAATTTTGAATCCGGTATCGATACACCGCCAGAGATGGCGATTTCGATTATCGTAGGCTTTTACCTCGTCGCTTCGCTATTCAATTTGTACATTCCCAAGCTGGCAATTGATCACAAGCCGCTGAAAAAAAATCCGTTATTTATCATTCATGATTTTTGGCATTGCTTCAAATTATTGTGGAAAGACAAGCTCGGCCAAGTCTCGCTCGCCGTCACGACGCTATTCTGGGGCGCTGGTGCGACATTACAATTCATTGTGATCAAATGGGCGGACGCTTCGCTCGGCTTCGGTTTGGACAAGGCATCCTATTTGCAAGGCGTAGTCGCGGTAGGTATCGCCGTCGGCGCAGGTATGGCAGCAAAATATGTCAGCCTCGATCGCGCAGTAAAAGTGATTCCGCTCGGCATTGCCATGGGCTTTGCGGTGATGTTGATGAACCTGATTTTCAGTTGGCAAGTCGCTGCGCCATTATTGATTTTGATCGGTGCGCTAGGCGGGTTTTTCGTGGTGCCGATGAACGCGCTATTGCAACATCGCGGCCATTTGCTCATGGGCGCGGGCCACTCCATTGCGGTACAAAACTTTAACGAGAACATCAGCATCCTCGTCATGTCCGGGCTCTACTCAATGATGATCGGCGCCAAGCTGAGCATCTATTATATTGTGATCATCTTTGGCGCGTTCCTCGCTGGCACGATGATGCTCATCTTGTGGCGCCTGCGCCAGATCCAGCAGCAGCAGGTGTAATTTTTGTGGTCTCCCGTTAACCCCGCCATTCAAGATATAATCCAAGCTCTAGTTGTACATAATCTTCTGCATTAGGAGGCCTCTTGGCCAAGCCCAATTACCAATTTGAAAAACGCCAACGCGATATCGCTAAAAAAGCCAAGCAGGATGAAAAGCGTCGGCAAAAGCTGGCGAACAAAGCCGCCGGCATCGAAGGCGATGAAAATGCCGAAGCGGATCCAGATGCTGAGGCGGATGACGCGGTTGAAAGTGGCGATACGCCGAAGGCGTAACCAAGCCTCAATTCACCCACATGCGATCAACCCGTGCCGCAGCCGCTGTCGCAAGGCTGAATCAACGCAGTGAAGACCATCACTACATTTTGGTTCGTACCAGCGCGGAGTTATTCCTCCTACGCGAACAAAATGACGAGGGCGACAAAACCGTTTCGAACGCCCTGCCGCTCGATGACTTTGTCCGCTTTGTAAATGCTATGGGGCCGCAAGAAGTACGCCGCGTGACAAAAAATGATGCTGCGTTTGCCAAACAATTACTGAAAAAACCGTCGGCATAAGTCCATTTACCCATGCGCAGCGCGG
>JAYVJD010000221.1:0-9208 GCA_043769625.1 Pseudomonadota bacterium
GTCAAAACAGAAATCATGCCGACCGATGCGTGTCAGTGGTATTACGAATGCGAGCAATGCAAAACTTTACTCAAGCCTAAAGCGGGCGACTGTTGTGTGTTTTGTTCGTATGGAACTGTGCCCTGCCCGCCGATCCAGCTTGACGCCAAGAGTTGCTGTAAATAATCACTTCCGGTAAATAGCGGTAAACAGTTGTGTAAGCAAAATATAAAAACGGACGCCATGCGTCCGATTATTATTTCAATTAAAACCTATTTCAGGTCAGCATATCCGCCCAAATATTCTGCGCCCAGGCTTGACCGTAAGCGGCTTCAACCTCGCTACGCTCTGCCGACACGCCGCCGCTCCCCTCCACGGTGACCATGGTTTTTTTCGCCGCGTCGTATTTATGCACTGACGCGACATGCACCACCTGTTTGTCGGAAACAAAGCTGTAGCAAGTATTGATCAAGGTCGGCGCTGGGTTCACCGCTTCATTCTCCAATAAATCCAACATCGCAGCAGCGCAGGCTTTCGCATGGGCGTTGGCCATGTGGCCGGACTTGGGCATGGCAGGCGCAGCGAGAACTGCATCGCCGAGCATGTGAATATTTTTATGTGCTTTCGATTCGTAGGTGAGCCAATCGATTTCGCACCAACGGCTATTCGCCGTGATGAGGCCGGTTTTTTTCGCAATCTCGCCTGCGCGCATTGGCGGCAACACGTTCAGCACATCGGCTTTCACGTCGCCGAAAGCGAGCTTGGCGGTATTGGTCACCACATCGACATCTGTCAATTCGCTGTTAGGTCGATATTCAATCATGTCGGGATACAGCTCTTTCCATGCTTTGGTGAACAGGCCTTTTTTCGACACAATGTCTTCGTTGGCATCGAGGATCAGCACTTTTGATTTCGGCTTGGACTGCTTGAAGTAACTCGCTACCTGACACGCGCGCTCATACGGGCCCGGCGGGCAGCGATACGGCGCTTTGGGAATATGGATTGCGTACACGCCGCCGTCGTTCATGGCTTCGAGTTGTTTACGCAACGCGACGGTTTGCGCGCCAGCTTTCCATGCGTGCAAAACTTTCTGCTGCGCCGCTTCATTATTTAAACCGGGGATGGTATCGAACATGAAATCGACGCCGGGCGAAACTATTAGTCGGTCATAGGTCAACGCACTGCCTTTGGCAAGAGTAACCACGCGCTTGGCTGGATCAATCGCGGTGACTTCATCCTGCACTACTTTCACGCCCGCTTTGCTCAGCCCGTCATAGCCGCGCGTCAGATCGGCCAAATTTTTACTACCGCCGATGACTAAATTGGAAAGCGGGCAGGAAATGAATTGCGCGTTGCGCTCGACCATCACCACCTCGATCTCGCCACCGCCCCATAGCTTCAAATACTTCGCCGCCGTCGCGCCGCCGTAGCCGCCACCGATCACCACGACGCGCGCTTTCGCGACGCCGCCCATAGTCGTTGCACAACCCGCTAACCATGCAGAGGCTGCACCCGCTCCCGCTAGTTTGATAAATTCGCGCCGATTGAATGTCATGTTATTTTTTCTCATTTTTGCGCAGCGAAATATTCCGCCATCAGTGAAATTTGTTTGTCATCAAAACCTTTGGCGATTTGATGCATCAATGTCGCTGGGCGTTTACCCGATTTGAAATTTTGCATCTGTTCAATGAAATAAGTTTTGTCGGTACCGGCCAAGCGTGGCATGCCGGCTTGTGCTTTGCCGTTGGTGCCGTGGCACGAAGCGCAATTGGCGGTTAGCGCACGCGCGGGAAGGCTATCGTGGTTTTCATGCGCAACGGCAGACAGGGAGGTTAGTGCGGCAGAGGCGCTGGCAGCAAAAAATGCGATGCGGTAAATCGGTGACATAGTATCTCCTCAGTGTTTCGTTTTCTTATGTGAAGCCGATTAAATTATGGCTGATTTTTTGTATCTGTGCAGCTCCAACATTCAAAATTTTACGGTTTCGGCAGACAATTATAACTTATTGATTATATTGAATAAAAAAGGCAGCCTACGCTGCCTTTAATTTGCCTGCCTGAACCTTTACTGACTGACAATTTCCGGTTGCGCCTCTTCAAACGTGAGCTGGATCTTATCGTCCTTGTCCATATCCACCGTGACTTTGCCGCCGCTCGCCAACTTGCCGAACAGCAACTCATCAGCCAATGCGCGACGGATAGTGTCTTGAATCAGACGCGCCATTGGGCGTGCGCCCATGAGCGGATCGAAACCTTTTTTCGCTAGATATTTTTTCAGATTGTCGGTGAAAATTGCATCGACTTTTTTCTCGTGCAATTGGCCTTCGAGTTGCATCAGGAATTTCTCCACCACTTTCATGATGATGTCTTCATCCAGCGCGCCGAAGGAAATAATGGCGTCGAGACGATTGCGGAATTCCGGTGTGAACAGGCGCTTGATCTCGACCATTTCGTCGCCGGCTTTTTTATCCTGCATAAAGCCCATCGACGTTTTGGTCAGCGCTTCCGCGCCCGCATTGGTGGTCATGATGATTACCACGTTGCGGAAATCGGCCTTGCGCCCGTTGTTGTCGGTCAGGGTGCCGTGGTCCATCACTTGCAACAGAATATTGAAAATATCCGGATGCGCTTTTTCGATTTCATCGAGCAACAACACCGAATACGGTTGCTTGGTAATCGCTTCAGTCAGCAAACCGCCCTGATCAAAACCAACATAACCCGGCGGCGCACCGATCAAGCGCGACACGGCGTGACGCTCCATATATTCCGACATATCAAAGCGTAACAACTCGACGCCGAGGACATACGCGAGTTGGCGCGCGACTTCAGTTTTGCCCACACCGGTCGGGCCGGAGAACAGGAAG
The DNA here is from genome assembly GCA_043769625.1 of Pseudomonadota bacterium. GTDB lineage: Bacteria > Pseudomonadota > Gammaproteobacteria > Burkholderiales > JBEEJL01 > JBEEJL01. Next base: position 2,843 of record JAYVJD010000221.1, read on the forward strand.
GAGCCAATCGGTTTTTGCGGGTTACCTAAACCGCTGCGGGTCATTTTGATGGCCGAGGTCAAGGCTTCAATCGCTTTATCCTGGCCGAATACGACAGAGCGCAAATCCCGATCTAAAGTTTTCAGCGCATTGCGGTCATCGGTATTGATCGTTTTGGCCGGAATGCGCGCAATCTTGGCGATGATTTCTTCGATCTCTTGCTTGCCGATGGTTTTGCGCTGTTTCGATTTTGGCAAAATGCGTTGCGCGGCACCAGCCTCGTCGATCACGTCAATCGCCTTGTCGGGCAAGTGACGATCGTTAATGTAGCGCGCGGATAACTCAGCCGCAGTCGTCAACGCCGACGCGCTGTATTTCACGCCATGATGATCTTCGAACCGCGACTTGAGGCCGCGCAAAATTTCCACGGTTTCGGCAATAGATGGCTCTGGTACATCGATTTTCTGGAAGCGACGCGACAGCGCGGCGTCTTTTTCAAAGATACCGCGATACTCGGTGTAGGTCGTTGCGCCGATACATTTCAGCGCGCCGGAACTCAACGCGGGTTTCAATAAATTCGATGCGTCCAGGGTGCCGCCAGAAGCCGCACCCGCGCCTATCAGCGTGTGAATTTCATCTATGAAAAGAATATTGTTCGAGTTATCCGCCAATTGCTTCAACACCGCTTTGAGGCGCTGCTCAAAATCGCCGCGATATTTAGTGCCTGCCAGCAACGCACCCATGTCGAGGGAATACACATGACAGTCCGCCAAAATTTCTGGCACTTCGTCATCGACGATGCGTTTCGCCAAACCTTCGGCAATCGCGGTTTTGCCGACACCGGCTTCGCCGACCAACAACGGATTATTTTTGCGACGACGGCACAAGATCTGGATCACGCGCTCAAGTTCTTTATCGCGACCGATCAGCGGATCGATTTTGCCTGCTGCGGCTAAAGCATTTAAATTCTGGGTGAAGTTTTCCAGCGCGCCACCGGGCGAGGCCTCCTGCTCGGTTTCCGTTTCGCCTTCTTCGCGCCCGCCGGCTTGCGGCACTTTGCTGATACCGTGGGAAATAAAATTCACCACATCGAGGCGAGCAATACCTTGCTGCTGTAGAAAATACACGGCGTGCGAATCTTTTTCGCCATAAATTGCCACCAGCACATTCGCGCCCGTGACTTCTTTTTTGCCCGAGGATTGCACATGCAAAATAGCGCGCTGAATCACTCGCTGAAAGCCGAGAGTTGGTTGCGTATCAACGTCTTCGGTGCCGGCTACCGTTGGTGTGTGTTGGGTGACGAATTCTGCCAGCGCTTTACGCAAGTCGTCGATTTTGGCGGCGCACGCGCGCAGCACCTCAGACGCAGAAGGGTTGTCAAGCAATGCCAACAGCAAGTGCTCAACGGTAATAAATTCGTGGCGCTTTTGCCGAGCATCGACAAATGCCATGTGCAGACTGACTTCTAATTCTTGCGCAATCATAAAATTCCTTTAGGTGCTGAACCAATCATACTCCAAACAACACAAATCAGTTTTCTTCCATCCCACAGCGCAGCGGGTGCTGGTGTTGGCGGGCGAAAGCGGAAACCTGTTCAACTTTGGTGGCGGCCATATCTTTGGGGAACACACCGCACACTCCCATCCCCTCCTTATGAACTTTGAGCATTATTTGAGTCGCTTGTTCTCGCGTCAAAGGAAAAAACTTTTGCAACACCAGCACCACAAATTCCATTGGGGTGAAGTCGTCGTTATATAACACCACCTTAAACATGGGTGGCGGCTTGGTTTTGCTACGTTGTTTCTCGAGAACTACGCCGTCTTTTTGCTTGGTTGCCATAAGCCTGATTCTTCACTCCGATTCCTACAATGACTATTTTGGGCTTCTGCGGGAATTTTTCAAGCCCCCCCGCGTCGCAACATGAATACTATAACCTACCTCTTGACGAACTTGCTTTATCTGGCGTAAAAAGCATTTTGGAAGTTTGGCTTCAAGCAGTCTGCAAAGGGGGATACCTGATAGCGGTCCTTGAAACTCAAACAAAGTTCGGGTTTCCAGCCCGGTTTTTTATCAAGGACGCGATATGGCAACAGGTACAGTGAAGTGGTTTAATGATTCAAAAGGTTATGGTTTTGTTACCCCGGATGATGGCAGCGAAGATCTGTTCGCGCACTTTTCCGCAATCCAAATGGCTGGCTTTAAGACTTTGAAAGAAGGTCAAAAAGTTCAGTTTGAAATCACTCAAGGCCCTAAAGGCAAACAAGCCTCGAACATCCAGGCTGCATAATCTGCTATCGGGTTTATCCCCGAATCTCTTACCCCTGATAGTCTTGGATTATCAGGGGTAATTTTTTCCCACTTTTCTTTCGGGGCTTCGCAAATAAAAATGGGCGGTTACCCGCCCATAGTTTTTTTAGTTTGCACGAAATTACATGTGCTTGATCATCTCATCACCAAACGCCGAGCAGGATAGCTGGGTTGACCCAGGCATCAAACGCGCGAAATCGTAAGTGACGTTTTTCGCCGCTATCGACTTGCTCATTGAGCTGATAATCAAATCGGCGGCTTCGAGCCAACCCATGTGGCGCAACATCATTTCAGCCGACAAAATCAACGAGCCCGGATTGACGTAATCCTTGCCCGCGTATTTTGGCGCGGTGCCGTGCGTGGCTTCAAACATGGCGATCGAATCGCTCAAGTTCGCACCCGGCGCAATGCCGATGCCGCCGACTTGCGCGGCGAGCGCGTCGGAGATGTAATCGCCATTCAAGTTGAGTGTGGCGATGACGTCGTATTCTTCCGGACGCAGTAAAATCTGTTGCAGGAATGCATCGGCAATCGCGTCTTTAATCACAATACCGTTAGGCAATTTCATCCACGGGCCGCCGTCGATTAAGGTCGCGCCAAATTCCTTTTGTGCCAAGGCGTAAGCCCAATCACGAAATCCACCTTCGGTGTATTTCATGATGTTGCCTTTATGCACGATAGTCACCGACTTGCGCTTGTTGTCGATGGCGTATTGAATCGCTTTGCGCGCTAAACGCTCCGAGCCTTCTATCGACACGGGTTTGATGCCGATGCCGGAAGTGTTCGGGAAGCGGATTTTTTTCACGTTCATTTCTGTGAGCAGAAACTTAATGACTTTTTTCACTTCTTCGCTGCCTTGTTGCCATTCGATACCGGCGTAAATATCTTCCGAATTCTCACGGAAAATCACCATCTCGGTTTTTTCCGGCTGCTTCAATGGGCTAGGCACGCCGGTGAAATAACGAATTGGGCGTAAGCACACATACAAATCGAGTTCCTGACGCAGGGCGACGTTAATCGAACGGATGCCGCCGCCGACTGGCGTGGTCAACGGGCCTTTGATCGACACGACGTATTCTTTTGCGGCGGCTAAAGTTTCTTCCGGCAACCAGACATTCTCGCCATACACGCGCGTCGATTTTTCGCCGGAGTAAATTTCCATCCAGGAAATTTGTTTCTTGCCACCGTAGGCTTTTTTCACCGCTGCATCGACGACCTTGATCATCACCGGGGTAATGTCCACGCCCGTGCCATCGCCTTCGATAAACGGGATGATCGGGTGATCCGGCACCGTGAGGGAAAAATCTTTATTGACGGTAATTTTTTCGCCTGTCGCTGGAATCTTGATATGTTTGTACATTTTTACTCTCCGATGAAATATTCGCCGCGCGACTCGTGACCCAGCGGCCCGCTTAAAAATTGAATTGAATCAACATTGAATTATCGCAGATTTCCGCTGCGATTTCCATCGTAAGTGTCATAATGGCGCTATCCACTAGCGACTGAAAGCAACACGTATGGCCATCATCCTGCTCAACAAACCCCTCGGCGTGATTTGCCAATTCACCCAAGAGAGAAAATACCCAACGCTGAAAGATTTCATCAAAGTCCCCAACGTCTATCCCGCTGGTCGCCTCGACACCGACAGCGAAGGCCTGGTCGTGCTCACCGACGACGGCGCACTACAAAAACAAATCAGCCACCCGCAACACAAAATGTTCAAAACCTATTGGGTGCAAGTCGAAGGCGTGCCGACCAAAGAACAATTGCACGCTTTGGCAAAAGGCGTCGAACTCGACGACTTCACCACCCAACCCGCCAAAGTAAAAGTGATCGAAGAACCGGCCAAACTTTGGGAACGCGATCCACCCATCCGCTTCCGCCAAAATATCCCCACCAGTTGGCTCGAACTAAAAATCAACGAAGGCAAAAATCGCCAAGTGCGCCGCATGACGGCGAAAGTCGGCTTGCCGACTTTGCGTTTGATTCGGTATGCGATTGGGGATTGGACGGTGGAGGGGTTGAAACCGGGGGAATCGAGAGCGGTTGCGCAGACGAAAATAATTACGCCTTAAAAAAATGGGTAATGGGAATTACTCTATTTGGTTTGTTCAAATGATTGTCCGGTGCAATTCGCTGCGCTCATTGACACCCTACCGTTGTCATTCTGAGTGATAGCGAAGAATCTGCTGCTCCACTGGTAGAATCAACATCGAAAACAGATCCTTCTCCGTCCATCAGGACGACAGGCAGGCAGTTTAATCGAAGAGAGAAAACTCTACCCATCTGCGCCGCCGCTATTCCTTCCGCCTACCGGGGGCCGTCGGTGAGAACCTGTTTGAGTTACGCGGCGTGTCAGATTTCAATTGAAGGCGAGAGCGGGTTTTCTCGCCGCCGCCGATTCTCTAAAAGCGGCGGCAGCAGAAATAGCGGCGACAAAAACCTAAAAACAAAAAGCAGCGCGGCGGGTTCGCCTTTTTTAGTTACTTTTTTGGCGAAGCAAAAAAGTGAAAGCCGCCGGGCTACCCCCGGCAATCTCAATATGATTAAAGCGCTAACAGATAATCTCCGAGCAAATACACTCATCCCCACCCTAACTCTCGCCTCGAAGAGGAGGAAACTTGGCCATCTGCAATTACACACATCAGCGACTATTCTTAGAGGGCTACGCGTGCGCGCGGCGCACCCTACATATCGATTACACTTTGAACGGCAAGATGCTCATATTGAACGCCCGTTCAATCAGCCAGGTTCCGGCTAACGCGACAATAATTAACGAACCCGCAACAAAAATCACCCGCTGATAAATCCAAGTTCGTCTTGCTAAATAGGCCATGGGTAAAAACACACTGACGATGGCAAGTTGGCCGATTTCTACGCCGAGATTAAAACCTACCAACGCTAATATCAACGCACCTTGCGGCAACCCTAAATCGGCTAACACGCTAGCGAAACCGAAGCCGTGGATGAGGCCGAAGAAAAACGCGACGATCCAGCGCTTGCCTTGAAACATGGGCCAGACGTTGTTCGCTGCGGCGAGAACAACCGACGCGGCGATGGCGGACTCGACGAATCTACTCGGCAAACTCACGAAGCCCAGTGTCGCCAGCGTGAGTGTGATCGAATGCGCGAGGGTAAACGCTGTCACGATTTTTAATACGTCGATAACTGCAGTACGGAAACTACTGGTCGGTTGCCATTTCTTATTCGCCAGCATCAACACCGCTGGCAATAATAGCGACAACAAAAACAAAATATGATCGAAACCTTTCCAGATGTGTTGCACTCCATGCACAACATAATCGGTGAATTGTTGCCATTTGCTCATGACTTTTAAATCGAAACTTTGTGTGGCTTTATCCGGGCTGAAAATCGCGGTGCGGGTTTCGCCTTGGACGATAAAATTGAGCAAGCCTTTATGTTGCGGATCGATGTCGGCGAACAGGCTGTAACTCATTTCAATATTACCCTTCGCGCTCGGGCATTGGCTGGCAAAACGCATCACTGTGTAAGTGCCATCGCTGTGGTTGTCGATGAGCTGTTCGCTGACTTTGTTTTCGCACGCTTCGCCATCGCGCTTGATCTGCAGGCGCGGCATGGCGTAGGCGACGATGTCGTTGTGCCGCGCTTTGACTTCGCCCCAGGTAATGTCGCCGTCGTTGTTGGCATCGAGGCCGATGGCGTAATCGAGATCGCGCAGCGCGATGTCCCACTGGCCGCTGACCATTGCTTCATCGACTTTGATGGTGAGATAGCTGTCGCTGGGTTTGTGCGCCCATGCGGGCGAATTTAAAAACATAAATAAAATCAAATAGTTATATATATTCTTCATTTTACATTCCATTGCTTGGCGAGGTCGCGCAGGCGTTTATCCTCATGGGAACTGGTACGCAGCCAATCGAGAATTGGACGCGCGGCTTCAGCATTTTTTAACGCGCTCGCGGCTTCGAGTAAGGCGAGCGCGTCGCGCGGCTCGCGTTGTACTTGCCAATTTTCTTGCGCGAGGCGCAAGGCTTCTTCGGGTTTATTCAGCACTTGCAAATTGAAACGCGACTCTTCGGTTTGATGCACTTTGTCGCC
>JAYVJD010000222.1:0-3472 GCA_043769625.1 Pseudomonadota bacterium
GCTTTGCGCGAGGTGATGCTGATTTTTTGGCCCACAAGATGATTCAACAACGTGGATTTACCGACGTTAGGTCGGCCGACGATTGCAATAGTACCGCATCTATAACTCATTGATTTAATTTAACTTTTCTTAATTTGTGAAATTATTTGATTGAACACACCTTCGGCCGCTGCTTGCTCCGCTGCGCGACGACTGGCACCTTCGCCGGTCGCTTTAACATTCATGCTCGGCACACTGCATTCGACGCAAAAGGTTTGATCATGCGCCTCGCCGCGTATGGTGGTGACCTGATAACTCGGCAAGGCTATCTTGCGCCCTTGTAACCATTCCTGCAATTTGGTTTTCGCATCTTTGGCCACCGCTTTCGGGTCCAGCGCTTCCAGCTTTTCCGTAAACAAACGCGTAATCAGACTTTCTGCGGCGGCAAACCCGCCATCGAGAAACACCGCGCCAAAAATCGCTTCCAATGCGTCTGCCAATATAGAAGGCCGACGAAAACCGCCGCTTTTAAGCTCGCCCTCGCCGAGCGCAATGGCATCGCCTAAGCGAAGCTGATTGGCCACTTCGAACAGCGAAGTCTGATTCACCAGATTAGCGCGTAAACGCGATAGCTCGCCTTCGCTAAGTTTGGGAAAGCGCTCGTAGAGCCTGAGCGCAATGACAAAATTGAGGATGCTATCGCCGAGAAATTCTAGGCGCTCGTTATTGGGGGTGCTGTGGCTGCGGTGCGTGAGCGCTTGGCGCAACAGTGCAGGCTGATGAAAAGGGTAACCCAGCGTTGCCGCTATTCTGTCGCTTTCCATCACCGTGACGCTGACATTATCGGCGCGAATCAGATGAAGCGGTAAAGTCGATGACCACGCTCACGTTGGCAACCAATGGTGTTTTGAAGGTATAAGCGGCGCTTACCACCGTACCATTGCCGCCTTTATTGATGTCGAGATCTTCGCCTTTAACGCTGGAAATATTATCAATGCTGGCGCGCTTGTCGAAGGCGCTGCGAATTTCTTTCGGATTGCCGCCTTGCACTTCAGCGCTGCTGGCCATTGAGCGTAAAATATTTTTCACCGCAAAATATTCGATGTAAGCAGGCGCAACGCGCATACCGGTAATCAGCAGAACGATGGCTGCGATAATAATCAGCAGCGTGCCTAAAAATCCCATACCTTTTTGTTTTTTCATCTGTGACTCCTTGTCTCAGGTTATCAAACGATCAGCGAATTGCGCTGCCGATGCGCTTAAGTTCGCCAAAATTCCACCAAATAAAAAATGCTTTGCCGACAATATTTTCTTCCGGCACAAAGCCCCAATAGCGACTATCTTTGCTGTTATCGCGATTATCGCCCAGCATTAAGTAATGTCCGGTGGGAACGCGGCAGCTGAAGCCTTGTTCATTGTAGCGGCACTGATCGCGTTGCGGAAACTGGCTCACTCCGGCCAAATGCAGCGGTGGCGTATCCGGGTTTACGATGATGGCATGTTGGGCCTCGCCCATTTTCTCCAGCAGTCGATCAAAATGCTGATAGCGCAAACCGGCATCGGTCATTTCAAAGCTGCCTTCAGCCGTAGTGGCGATGGGTTGGCCATTCACAATCAACCGCTTGTTGAGGTAGGAAATTTCTTCGCCGGGCAAGCCGACGACGCGTTTGATGTAGTCCAAGCTTGGATCTTCCGGGTAACGGAATACCATGACGTCGCCGCGCTTGGGTTGATTAATTTCAACAATTTTCTTATTTGCGACGGGCAAGCGAATGCCGTAAGTAAATTTATTTACCAAAATAAAATCGCCGACTTCGAGTGTAGGAATCATCGAGCCGGATGGAATCTTGAATGGTTCGGCGATAAATGAGCGGACAAAAAACACGATCAAAATAACCGGGAAGAATCCCTTGGCCAATTCGACCGGCATCGGATCATGTCCGCCCTTTGGACGGCGTTTGGCACCCCAGACAAAGTCCCACAGATAAATCAAGCCGGTCACTACCGTGGCCACCAGCAACACGCCAGCGAAGCTAATGAACTTCAGCATCAGTCCGAGAGATGAAATGAAAATCGCCATGTAAGCGAACTGGACCAGATGCAAACGGTTTTCACTTTTAGGCTCATCTGCGCGAGCGGTGATCGCGTCCCACAGCGCAACCGCTGTGCTCAAGGCCAGCACCGCCAAACCTATGGTGACTAAATCCATTACTTCCCCTCCACTCGTAATATTGCGAGAAATGCCTCTTGCGGAATTTCCACGTTGCCGACTTGCTTCATACGCTTCTTACCGGCTTTTTGCTTTTCCAGCAACTTGCGCTTGCGGCTGATATCGCCGCCGTAACATTTCGCCAACACGTTTTTGCGCAACGCCTTGATGCTTTCGCGCGAAATAATATTCGCGCCAATCGCCGCTTGAATCGCGATATCAAACATCTGGCGTGGAATCAGTTCGCGCATTTTCGACGCTAACTCACGCCCGCGATACACACTATTGGCACGATGCACGATCAAACTTAGCGCATCGACCTTTTCACTATTAATTAAAATATCCAGCTTGACCAAATCGGAGGCGCGGAATTCTTTGATTTCATAATCGAGCGAGGCATAACCGCGCGAGACGGATTTGAGCTTGTCAAAAAAATCCATCACCACTTCGTTCATCGGCATTTCATACGTCAGCATCACTTGACGACCCAGGTATTGCATGTCGATTTGCGAGCCACGTTTTTGATTACACAAAGTAATCACCGGCCCAACATATTCCTGCGGCATCAACATCGTCGCGATAATGATCGGTTCGCGAATTTCTTCGATTTTCGAAACATCCGGCATACGCGACGGATTTTCAATTTCAATAATCGTGCCGTCGCGCATTTTGATTTCATAAATCACCGTTGGTGCCGTGGTGATGAGGTCCATATCGTATTCGCGCTCAAGCCGTTCCTGTACGATTTCCATATGCAGCAAGCCTAAGAAGCCGCAACGGAAACCGAAGCCCAAGGCCTGCGACGTTTCCGGTTCGTAATGCAAAGACGCGTCGTTGAGCTTGAGTTTTTCCAGCGAATCGCGCAGCGCTTCGTATTGATTCGACTCGACTGGATACAGACCGGCGAAAACCTGCGGCTTGATTTCTTTGAAGCCGGGCAATGCCTCGGTCGCGGGCCTATCCACCAGCGTAACCGTATCGCCAACGCGCGCGTCTTTGAGCTCCTTGATGCCGGCAATAATGAAACCCACCTGCCCTGCGGATAAAGTTTCGCGCGCTTGCGACTTGGGTGTGAACACGCCGACTTGTTCAGTCAGATGCACCGCCTTGGTCGCCATCAATAAAATTTTGTCTTTTGGTTTCAATGACCCATCGACCACGCGCACCAGCATCACCACGCCCACGTAATTGTCGAACCATGAATCGATAATCAACGCCTTCAGGGGCCTGGACGGGTCGCCTGTGGGCGGCGGCACGCGTGCGATCACCGCTTCCAGCACGTCA
>JAYVJD010000223.1:0-21224 GCA_043769625.1 Pseudomonadota bacterium
CACTTTGATGCCGCACTTTTCGCACAGGTCTTCAAAATCGGCGAGGGTGCAGAGGTGGATATTGGGCGTGTCGAACCATTGATACGGCAAGTCATTGGACACCGGCATGCGGCCGCGGGCGATTTGCCAGCGATGGTGCCAGTAGCCGAAGTTGGGGAAGGTGACGATGCCTTGTTTGCCGACGCGCACCATTTCGCGCAGCATGAGTTCGGTGTGGCGCACGGCTTGTAGTGTGAGCGATAAAATCACGTAGTCGAATGACTGCGCTTCAAATCCGGCGAGGCCGGTTTCCAAATTCATTTGGATCACGTTGACGTTGTTACGCAGACAGGCAAGCACGTTGGCGTCGTCGATTTCTACACCATAACCACTCGCGCTGCATTTTTCCTGCAGCAATTTTAATAGCGTGCCGTCGCCGCAACCTAAATCTAAAACATTGGATTGCTGCGGCACCCAGTTTGCAATGGCGGCGTAATCGGGGCGAATAGTCATTATAAATTATTCAATATAATCAATTAGTTATATTACTAAGCAATTTCAGTAAAAACACCATTCAGATACGCCGCGACCATGTTGTGATAGCGCGCATCGTCGAGTAAAAAAGCATCGTGTCCATGCGGCGCGTCGATCTCGGCGTAGCTGACATTGCGTTTATTGTGCAGCAAGGCTTTGACAATTTCTTTTGAGCGCGCTGGTGAGAAGCGCCAATCCGACGTGAACGAGGCAATAAAAAATCCGGCCTGCGTATGCGCCAACGCGGCGGCGAGATCGCCGTTGAAGTCGAGCGCCGGGTCGAAATAATCCAGCGCTTTAGTGATACGCAAATAGGTATTGGCGTCGAAGTATTCGGAGAACTTGTCGCCTTGATAACGCAAATACGATTCAACTTCAAAATCCACATCGAAACTGTAATTCAATTTGCCGGTGCGCAAGGCGCGGCCGAATTTTTCCATCATCGCATCGTCGGATAAATAGGTGATGTGGCCGATCATGCGCGCCAGGCGCAAGCCGCGTTTGGGGATGACATTGTGCGCGTAATAATCGCCGCCATGAAAATCCGGGTCGGTGACGATGGCTTGGCGCGCCACTTCGTTGAAAGCGATATTCTGCGCGGATAAAGTCGGTGCAGCGGCGATCACCAGCGAATGTGCGACCCGGTCGGGAAACTGCAGCGTCCATTGCAAGGCTTGCATGCCGCCCAAGCTGCCGCCCATGACGGCGGCAAATTTTTTGATGTCGAGATGATCGGCCAGCCGTGCATGCGCCGCAACCCAATCCTCTACCGTGACGACGGGAAAGCTCGCGCCATAAGGTCGGTTAGTTTGCGGGTTGATAGAGGATGGCCCGGTCGAGCCATGACAGCCGCCGAGATTGTTCACGCCGATAACAAAAAATTTATTCGTATCGACTGGCTTGCCCGGTCCGATGATGTTGTCCCACCAGCCGATATTTTTTGCGTCGTCAGAGTAAACACCGGCGACGTGATGCGAGGCATTGAGGGCATGACACACTAAAATCGCGTTGGATTTATCCGCGTTGAGCGTGCCGTAGGTTTCGTAAGCGAGGTCAAATTGCTGCAGCGTCGCGCCGCTTTTCAACGCAAGCGGCTGCGCAAAATGCGTACGCTGTGGCTCGACGATGCCGACCGATGAAGAAGCTTTAGTTAAATCGTTTGCCATAAATCGCGGGCAAGAAAAAACCCGTTTGCCTTTTCAATGTTGAACGGCTAAACGGGTTTCCCTCGCTTTAGCCGTATTTATAATGCGCCCGCAAGCTGTTTCTCAAATCGGCGCTACTACTTAGTTTCAAGACAAATACTAACTTCTCTGTCGCCAAATCACAAGCTGCGTCATGAGGTCGGCTCGGCGCAACTTTAAATGCTCAGGCTAGTAAGGTGCCTACATACTTCCCCATGCCTTTGACTAAGCCGCGCAGGTCATGAAATATGGTGGCAATCTGGTAGGTGAACAGAAAGAAGACGACGTAAAAGGCGCTAGGTTTGGTTTGTGCAAGGTTAAGCCCGGCCTCAGCCAATCGGCTAATCCAGCCAGATCGATTGAATGCCCATACAATCGCGGCCCCGATTGCGGCACCGCCGATGACATCGCTCGGGTAATGATTGCCCAGATACACGCGGGCGAGAAAAATCAGCACAAAACAAAAGGCTAAAGCAAACAGCCCCATGGCGCGCGAAACAAAAAAGAAGCCCGTCGCCAAGGCAAAATACAACACCGCATGATCGCTGGGGAAGGAGCTCCACGCGCCCTTATCTGGGATGATAACGCCATGCGGTAATTTGAATGCCAGCTCCGAGTTTTGCGTTGGCAGTTGTCGATAAGGCAACGCAATTTCCAGAACCTGCGCGATAGCGAGCGCGACAAAACAGGCCAGCAACGTGGCGAGAATGTGTTTGCGGTTTTTGTTTGTGTCAGAGTCGGTTTTGAACCACGCCCACCACAACATCGCGGCGGGAATGCCGCCTTTGATGAGCTCAAAGTTAGCCAGAAAAACCACGGCGCGGTCAAACGCCCAGGATTTTTGTGCAAATGCGTTGAGAAGCGAAATGATCGACGTATCAAAAATATTCATTTTTATCCCATGGCAGGTTAGGGAGTGAAGTTCTTTATTTCACATTTCTTCTTGCTGTAACAAGAGGCCACGGTAACAGATCAGTCTTGAACAGAAGCGCCAAATTTAACATTACGCGTTAAGTTTTTCCAGCAAGCTTCGCTGTTTGTCCGGGTCGTCGGTGTTGACGATACGTTGCGCTAGCGCGCCCACATCGGCGAGGCTGGTTTTCAGAATCCGTTGTTTCACCGCGAGCAAATTGGCCGGGTGCATGGAAAATTCGCGCAGGCCGAGGCCCAATAACAAGCGCGTCAGATTTACTTCACCCGCCATTTCGCCGCACACCGCGACCGGCACGCCGACTTTGTTGGCGGTTTTAATCACGTGGCTGATCAACTGCAATACGGCTGGATGTAGCGGGTCGTACAGATGTGCGACGGTGTCGTCGGCGCGATCAATCGCCAAGGTGTATTGAATTAAATCGTTAGTACCGATGGAGAGAAAGTCGAGTTTTTTGATAAACGCGCCAAGCGCAATCGCGGCGGCGGGAATCTCGATCATGCTGCCGATTTTGATATTGCGATCGTAAGGAATATTTGCGTCGTCAAGCTGCTGCCGTGCGATGTCGATAGCTTGCAGGGTCTGATTAATTTCCGGTAGCGAGCTCAACATCGGAATCAGAATTTTGATTTTGCCGTAATGCGACGCGCGCAAAATCGCGCGCAATTGCGTGTTAAACATTTGCGGTTCAGCCAGACAATACCGAATGGCGCGCAAGCCCAACGCAGGATTGGTCGCCGCTTGCGGCGCATAGTTGAGGCTTTTATCCGCGCCGATGTCGAGCGTGCGAATGGTGACGTGCATGCCCTTCATCGACTCGGCGACTTTGCGATAGCCGATAAATTGTTCCTCTTCGTCCGGCAGGCTATTGCGGCCGAGAAATAAAAATTCGCTACGGAACAAGCCAATGCCAGTCGCGCCCGCAGCGTGCGCTTGCACCACGTCGTCGGGTAATTCGATGTTGGCAAACAGGCCGACTGCTTCGCCATCGAGCGTGACCGCCGGTGTCGATTTAATCCGCTGCAGTTTTTGTTTTTCCAGCGCGAATTGGTGCTGGCGCAATTTGAATTCCGCCAACACTTGCTTGTCTGGATTAACGATCACCACGCCTTGCGAGCCATCGATGATCAGCAGCTCGCCTTCGCGGACAAATTCGCGCGCGTGATGTAAAGCCAACACCGAGGGAATGTTCAAACTGCGCGCGAGTATGGCGGTGTGCGAGGTAGTGCCGCCGAGGTCGGTGATGAACGCGGAGAAACTGTGTTCCTTAAATAAAATCACGTCGGCGGGGGACAAGTCGTGCGCGACCAAAATGCTATCGCCTTCGCGTGTTGCGTCTTGCGGCATCTCCACCGGTTGGCCGAGCAGCGCCTTGAACACGCGTTCGACCACTTGCGTGACGTCGGCTTTGCGCTCGCGTAAATAGCTGTCTTCGATTTCTTCAAATTGTTCCAGCAGGGCATTCATTTGCAGCTTCAACGCCCATTCCGCATTGCATTGCAAATCCGCGATGAGCACGCGGGGAATTTCCGATAACGTGGAATCGTTGAGAATCATCAAATGCAAATTGAGGAACGCACTGAATTCTTGCGGGGCCGAGGCCGGGACGTTTTCTTGCAGTAATTCCAGCTCGTCACGCACGGTGTCGATGGCGCGGTTAAAGCGCGCGATTTCGATGTCGATATATTCAGCCGGCACGGCGTAGTGCGCCACCTCGAATGAAGTGTGCGACACCAGATGCGCGTAGCCGATGGCGATGCCGCCGGAAACGCCGATACCGTGCATGGTGAAGCTCATTTATTCGCCTTCGCCAAATTTGTTATTGATCAACGCGACCAACGCGTCTTGCGCCGCTTGTTCGTCTTCGCCGCTGGTTTCGATTTCGATTTTTGCGCCCTTGCTCGCCGCCAACATCATCACGCCCATGATGCTTTTTGCGTTCACGCGACGCGTGTTGCGAACTAGATTGATGTCGCTTTTAAAATGCGTAGCGAGCTGGGTAATCTTGGCCGAGGCGCGCGCATGCAGGCCTAATTTGTTGATAATTTCTATTTCTTTTTTAATCATTTTATTTATATTAATCAATAGGTTATGATTTAAAGACGGGTATGGGAATCACTCCCTCGCTGCCGCCAGACTTGGCTTTAGCAACTACTTCATTCAGCGGTAAATTGCGATACGTTAGGGCCCGCACCAACATCGGCAACGACACGCCGGCGATGCCTTCCACTTTGCCCGGCACCAATAATTTGCCTGCGACATTGCACGGGGTCGCGCCGCAAATATCGCTGAAAATAATCACGCCATCGCCCTGATCGACAAAGCGCAACAAGTCACGCGCCTGCGGCAACAAGGCATCAGGATCATCGTGTACCGTCACGCCTAACTGGCGCAAATAAAGCGGACGACTGCCCATGACATGGCTGGCGCTGTGGATTAACGCTTCGCCAAACGCGCCGTGGGCGACAATTAAAAATCCTATCATGATGAAAATAATCGGCCCATAAAATCAACAACCTCCATTTTAACCCGAAACAAGCGGCAGCCTCATTATCATGCCGGTTTATGTTTGCTGTGCTGCAGAGTAAACTAAGCGCTTGAACAACTGAAAGACAACAATGGCCGGCCTCACCAAAGACACCAAGATCCCCACCGAAATTAAATTGCATCAACAATCGCGCGAGCTTGAACTCGGTTACGCCGATGGTTCACATTTCAAATTAAGCTGCGAATTTCTGCGCGTACATTCGCCTTCCGCCGAAGTGCGTGGTCACGGGCCGGGCCAAGAAGTGTTGCAGACCGGTAAAAAAAATGTCGGCATCGTCGAGATCGAGCCGGTCGGCAGCTACGCCGTCAAGTTTCGTTTCAGCGACAGCCATGACACCGGCATTTATTCCTGGGATTTGCTGCATGATTTCGGTGTGCATCAAGACGAAATGTGGCAAGCCTATTTGATGCGTTTAGAGGTGGCAGGCGCGAAACGAGAAGCATAAATAATTAAATTAAATCAAGTAGTTACATATTATGCCTAAAACTACCCATTTCGGCTTCAAGCAAGTCGAAGAAGCCGAAAAAGTCAATAAAGTCGGCGCGGTTTTCAAATCCGTCGCGCCGAGTTACGACATCATGAACGACCTCATGTCCGGCGGCTTGCATCGCATCTGGAAGCGCGCGGCCGTTGAATTGTCTGGCGTAAAAAAAGGTGAACGCGTGCTCGACATCGCGGCAGGCAGCGGCGATCTCACGCGCCTGTTTGTCAAAAAAGTCGGAGACGCGGGTGAAGTGTGGATGACCGACATCAACGCCGCCATGCTCGGCGTCGGCCGCGACCGCATGATTAACGAAGGCTTCGTGTTGCCGTTTGCACTCTGCGACGCAGAAAAACTTCCCTTCCCGAATAATTATTTCGATTGTGTCAGCGTCGCTTTCGGCCTGAGAAACATGACGCACAAAGACATCGCGCTGAAAGAAATGCAGCGCGTATTGCGTCCCGGCGGCCGCTTGCTGGTGCTGGAGTTTTCCAAAGTATGGAAACCGCTCGCGCCGTTGTACGACACCTATTCATTGAAAGTGTTGCCCTTCATGGGCAAGCTGGTCGCCAAAGACGCCGATAGTTATCAATATTTGGCCGAATCTATCCGCATGCATCCGGGCCAGGAAGAACTCAAACAAATGATGACCGATGCTGGCTTGGAAAAAGTCGAGTATTACAATATGACGGGTGGCGTGGTGGCGGCGCATAAGGGCTATAAGTTGGGCTAATCAATAATTCAGCATTCGCAAATATTAATTTCGAAGAAAGAACAGTTCACCCATCTGCGCCGTCGCTATTTCTGCTGCCTAGCGGGGGCAGTCGGCGAGCACATGTTTGAGCTACGCGGTGAGGCAGATATCAATTGAAGGTAAGAGCGAGTTTGTGCTCGACGCCCGATAGGCAGCAGAAATAGCGGCGACAACAAAAACAAAAAACAAAAGGCAGCGCGGCGGGGTTGCCTTTTTTGGTTACTTTTTTGGCGAAGCAAAAAAGTGACTAGCCGCCGGGCTACCCCCGGCAAAGCTATTTAAATCACAAAGCTAACAGGTTTAATTGGACAGTTCTTACACCTATCCCCACCCCGACCCTCACCCTTGTCCTCGGGTGATTTGGCCGAGGGTTGAAGGGGAGGGGACGATGTAATTACAACTTTTTGTTCGTCTGGCCCTTTGAGCATACCAAACAAAACTTAGCGCCTGTTTTGCTGTCGACATAACATCGCCTGCAAAAATACTCCTAATTATGTTGCCTCGGCCCTTATGCCTATCTTTCTGTGCCATCGCATTGAGCGCCTGCGCTACCGCACGCGACCAGCCAGCCATTCCCGCGCCCGCATTAAAAACTGGCGACAGTTGGGTGTATGAGCAACGCAACGGCTACAACGGCGAGCTGCTGCAAACTTTGCGTGTGAACGCGGCAGATGCCAACACTTTGCGCGTTACACCCACTGATGGCGCGGCTGAATTTATCCAAACTATTAATAATGAGTTGAACCCACAGAAGAATGCCGTGGTGCTGGGTCGCCAACGTGATTTCGAGCCCGCTTACGCGGCTTACCAATTCCCTCTCAGCGTCGGCCAGACTTGGCGCAGCGAAGCCACCAGTATCGATCCAGTGACGAAAAAATTACTCACTTTCAAAATTTGGGGTGATGTCGTCAGTGCGGAAAAAATCCGCGTGCCGGCCGGAGAATTTGACACACTGAAAATCGTGCGCCGTGTTTATCCGAACGACGAAGAATGGTGGCGCAGCGGCACGCGCATCCGCGAAACCGATTGGTATGCGCCGGTGGTGCGTGCAGTGGTCAAGCGCGAACAGCGTTCGGCTTACACCGATACTGCGTCGGGCGAGCCGCCGCTGGTGCGGCCCGGCGATTGGATTATCACCGAGCTGAAAAACTTTAGCTTGCAATAAGGCTTATTGTGCGCAAAAAAATCGGCGCTCAAAAGCGCCGATTTTTTAATGCAACTGTATGAAATTAATTTAGTTTGCCGCTTGTTTTTTTGCTTCTGGCGCAGACTCATTAGCGGCAGCAGGCTGGCCTTCTTTTTCGGCTGACCGGTCGAATACCAAGGTCTTACCGAAGACAAGTTGTATCCAGGTTGGGTAGGCATAAGCCTTGCCATTGCTGTGATCAATAAGGGCGCCAATAATACCGCCGAACAGGATGTTGCCGTACATGGGCGCGCCCGCGCGGGAAATGGTACGTGCGCTGGCGTCAGCATTGCTCGGGTGTTTGCAAGTAATGTCCATATCCTTGGAAGAGCGGCGGACATTAATCGTCTCGCCTGACTTTACGTTCAAATCGCCGTAGTCGTTGCTGAGTTTGCAATCAGCGCCCGTCACGGTTTCGCCCGCTGCTGTTCTGGTTTCGATTTTAAGCAGATGCGTGCTGTCGTTAACGATGGTGGCGCAGCCGGATAGCCAAAATAACGCCGCAACTGCTAATAATGATTTAAACATTTTATTTTTCCCCTTGAAGTATTGTGAATTGGAATAAAGGCCGCATTTTTATAAGCGACGCAACAGCAAAAAAACAGATACCGACGTGAATCCGGTAGCGAATTAAATCGCATAGGGTGAAAGCACAGGTATGAAACAAATCACACAAATGAAGCGTGATAACACATTATTAAATTTTGTGTCGTAACTTGGCTTAAATAAATTTATAATAATCATATATTTACAAACAATGAATCAGAACTAAAAAAACTTGTCATAATTACCTATTAGCTATCGCAATTTTGCATTTTTGGAGGACCTATGAAAAAAGTATTCACTGTTATATTGGCATTAGGCATCGGTTTCGGTGTAGCTGCGCACGATGCCGAAGCAAAACGCGTCGGCGGCGGTAGCAGCATCGGCAAGCAACGTGCAACGCCTGCCGTACAACAGCAAGCGCAAAAGACCCCTGCGCAAGCCACGCCAGCACAAACCGCCGCCCCCATTGCTGGTGCGGCTGCCGCGCCATTGGCCAAACCCAGCTTTATGCAAAAGTGGGGCGGCATGATCGCCGGTATCGGTATGGGCGCTCTGCTTGGTTCCATGCTCGGTAGCAGCTTCGCTGGCCTCGGTGGCATTTTGAATGTTCTGCTTATCGCTGCCGCGCTATTTGTCGCGTTCAAATTTTTCGCCGCCCGCCGTGCAGCGAGCGCCGGTAACAACGGTATGCAATTTGCCGGCGCAGGCGCGCCAGTATCGCAGCCCATCGACACCAAGCCAGTGAATTTCGGTGGCAGCGCCGCCGCTGCAGCGGCGATGGAAGTCGATACGCGCAACATCCCGGCTGATTTTCAAATTGAGCCGTTTGTGCGCCAAGCCAAGGGCGCATTCATCCGCATGCAAGCGGCCAATGATGCAAAAGACTTGAATGACCTGCGCGATTTCACCACGCCAGAAGTGTATGCCGAGCTGTCGATGCAAATGCAAGAGCGCGGCAACGACAAACAAAAAACCGATATCGTGACCTTGAATGCCGACTTGATCGAAGTCGCCACCGAGGGTGATGTCGCCATTGCCAGCGTGCGCTACAACGGCCTAATCCGCGAAACGGGTGAACAAGCGACACCATTCGACGAAATTTGGCATGTGCAAAAAAATCTCAAAGACGCCAAAGCAACCTGGTTAGTGGCGGGTATCCAGCAGGTTAATTAATTCGCTCATGCAATTCCCCGCTGCATTATTCGTCGCACCCATTAATCACCTTCTCCGCGCCGCACCGTGGGCGCTGGAGAAGTTGAAACCCTACGCAGGCAAAACCGCCGCGTTTCAAATTTTCCCGCTCACTTATCGCTACACCGTGCAAGCTGATGGCGATGTCAAATCCGCCATGCCCGGCTCGGCGGAAGACGTCAACTTCCGCATCAGCCCATCCTTGTTGCCGCGCATATTAGCGGGCGACGAAGCCGCGTTCAAAGACGTGCCGATACAAGGCGACTCGGCTTTCGCGCAGGAAATTTCCTATCTTGTGCGTCATCTCAAATGGGACGTGGAAGAAGACCTGAGCAAAGTCGTCGGCGATGTCGCCGCGCATCGCACCGTCAACACAGCCAAAAATTTCACCGGCTGGGCCAAACAATCTACTGAAAACCTCGCGCAGAATTTCAAAGAGTATTGGACCGAAGAAAAACCCCTCGTCGCCAAATCCATCCGCCTGGATGAATTCGCCAGACAAGTCGATACCTTGCGCGATGATGTCGAGCGTTTGGAAAAACGTATCGACCAACTATCGCAAAAACCTACAGGCCAATAAACTTCTCAGGAAGTTCCCTCCCGTTCAACCCTCGGCCAAATCACCCGAGGACAAGGGTGAGGGTTAGGGTGGGGATGGGTTTTGTTTCAATGTTTCCCACACGCTCTTACCTCAGATCAGATTTCTGTTTTTGATGTTACGCGCTTAACATCTATAAATACGAAGAGAGAACAAGCTCACCCTTCTGCGCCGCTGATATTTTTGTTGTGAATCGGGGGCCGTCGGCGAGAACCTGTTTGAGCTACGCGGTGTTTCAGTTTTCGATTAAAGGTAAAAGCGAGTTTTCTCGCCGCCCGATTCGCAACAGAAATAGCAGCGACAAAAAAACAAAAACAAAAAGCAGCGCGGCGGGTTCGCCTTTTTTGGTTACTTTTTTGGCGAAGCAAAAAAGTGACTAGCCGCCGGGCTACCCCCGGCAATGCTATTTAAACTACGAAGATAACAAGCTTAATTGAAACTTCTTTACACCCATCCCCACCCTATCCCTCCCCTTGAAGGGGAGGGGACGAAGGAGGAGAAGCGCCGGATTGACTCTATCCTAAGTTCTCCTTTGAAAGGGAGGGGATTTCTTTTTTCGCATTTTGATTTTACTGAAAGAAATTGACCCCGTTCCAAGTCCTGATGCGCCACTGTAGTAAAATGTCGTAATGAAATTTTTCCGCTTTATCAAAATCATCTGGGTCACGCTGCGTTTTGGGCTCGACGAGTTCATCCTCGCTCATGCGCGCGCGCGCACCTTGCGCGGCATGGTGCGCTTTCTATTATTCTGGCGCAAGCTGGATAGGCCACGTGCCGAGCGTTTGCGTCTTGCGCTGGAAAGCCTCGGCCCGGTGTTCGTCAAATTCGGCCAAGTATTATCCACGCGGCGCGATTTGTTGCCAACCGACATCGCTGACGAGTTGGCCAAGCTGCAAGATCAAGTGCCGCCTTTCTCCTCTGAGTTGGCGATACAAACGCTGGAACGCGTATATAAAAAACCGTTGAGCGAAATTTTCAAAGCATTCAATCCGCTGCCCGTCGCCAGTGCATCCGTCGCGCAAGTGCATTTCGCTGTATTGAATGATGGACGAGAAGCAGCGGTAAAAATCCTGCGTCCTGGTATCGAAACGGTGATCACCAAAGATTTGGCGCTACTCGACGTGGTGGCCAGTTTGATGGAAAGATTATTCGAAGACGGCAAGCGCCTCAAGCCGCGCGAAGTGGTAGCAGAGTTCGATAAATATATCCACGACGAATTGGATTTGGTGCGCGAAGCGTCCAATTGCAGCCAGCTGCGGCGCAATTTTGAAGACCAGCGTTTGCTCATCATGCCGGAAGTATTTTGGGATTATTGCCATACCGAAGTGATGGTGATGGAGCGCATGTACGGCACGCCGGTGAGCCAAGTGGATGAGCTGCGGCGCAGGGGTATTGATATTCCCAAGCTGGCGCGCGACGGTGTGGAGATATTTTTTACCCAGGTATTCCGCGATGGTTTTTTTCACGCCGATATGCACCCGGGCAATATTTATGTCGCCGATGATGGCCGTTATATCGGCCTCGACTTCGGCATCGTCGGTTCGCTCACCGAAGTGGATAAAAATTATTTGGCGCAAAATTTTATCGCGTTTTTTCGTCGTGATTACAAGCGCGTGGCGATGGCGCACGTCGAAGCCGGCTGGGTGCCGAAGGACACGCGCGTGGATGAATTTGAAAACGCGATTCGCGCTGTCTGTGAACCCATATTCGACCGGCCGCTGAAAGAAATTTCTTTCGGCAAAGTGCTGCTGCGCTTATTCCAGACTTCGCGCCGCTTCAATATGGAAATCCAGCCACAATTGGTGTTGCTGCAAAAAACCTTGCTCAACGTCGAAGGCCTCGGTCGTCAGCTCGATGACAATCTGGACTTATGGAAGACCGCTAAACCATTTCTGGAAAAATGGATGAGCGAACAAGTCGGCGTGCGCGGGCTGTTGCGCAATATTGCCAGCGAAGCACCCAAGTGGAGTGCGTTGTTGCCGCAAATGCCAAGACTATTGCATCAAGCGCTCACTAATCCACCGGTATCGCAAGAGCAAAATGAACAAATGAAACAACTGCTGGTGCAAAACCAGCGGCTACAAAAACGTATGACGATCCTGACCGTCATCGTGACGGCGCTCGTCGTGTTGGAAATCGCCAGTTTTATGCTCTGGTAGCACTGTAGATTTTCATTTCCGTTTGTTACAATTCCCCCATTCCGCTTCGTCCGAAGCGCGCATAGCATAGGGGAATGAGATGCTTATCTGGTTTGTAATTCTTTACCTGCTGGTCTCGATCAGCATCGGCCTCTACGCCGCCACTAAGGTCAAATCCACGCAGGATTATGCCGTCGCAGGTCGTTCACTCCCCATCTATATTGTTACTGCCACCGTATTTGCGACCTGGTTCGGTTCGGAAACCGTGCTCGGCATTCCGGCCAAGTTTGCCGAAAAAGGTTTAGGCGGCGTGGTCGAAGATCCGTTCGGCGCGAGCTTGTGTTTGATATTTGTCGGCATGTTTTTCGCCGCCAAACTCTATCGCATGAACCTGCTCACCATCGGTGATTATTACAAACAGCGTTACGGCCGCGCGGTGGAGCTGGTCACCAGCGTGTGCATTATTATTTCTTATCTCGGCTGGGTGGCGGCGCAGATCACCGCGCTCGGCTTGGTGTTCAACGTGTTATCCGGTGGCGAAGTCTCGCGCGAAACCGGCATGTTGATCGGCACGACGATTGTGTTGCTCTACACCGTGTTTGGCGGCATGTGGTCGGTGGCGTTGACGGATTTTTTCCAGATGATTTTGATCGTGGTCGGTATGCTCGGGATCGCGTGGATACTCGCCTCCAAAGCTGGCGGCGTTGGTGCAGTCGTGTCGCACGCGGCGGCAGCGGGCAAATTTAATTTTCTACCCGAAGCGAATCTGAAAGATATTCTCGCCTTCATCGGCGCGGCGGTCACCATGATGCTCGGCTCGATTCCGCAGCAGGACGTATTTCAGCGCGTGATGTCGGCGAAGGATGAAAAGACGGCGGTGCGCGGTTCTATTCTCGGCGGCGTACTGTATTTCTTTTTCGCCTTCATCCCGATGTTTCTGGTGTACTCGGCATTTGTCATGATGCCGGAAATGGCGAAGGGTTGGGCCGAAGCGGACACGCAAATGATATTGCCGAATCTGATTATGTCGGAAGGCATTCCCCTCATCGCGCAGGTTTTATTTTTTGGTGCGTTGTTGTCAGCCATCATGAGCACCGCGTCGGGCACCTTGCTCGCACCGTCGGTCACGTTCACGGAAAATATTCTCAAAGGTTTCATGCCGCATATGTCGGACCAGCGTTTTCTGTGGACTTTGCGCGCCGTGGTGTGTGCGTTCGCCGTTATCGTTACGCTGTTCGCGCTCAAGTCGGAAAAATCAATTTACGAAATGGTTAGTGGCGCATATCAAGTGCCGCTGGTCGGCGCTTTTGTGCCGCTGGTGTTTGGCTTATATTGGAAGCGCGCCAACACCAACGGCGCGATGTTCTCCATTGTGCTCGGCCTATCGAGCTGGCTGCTGACGACGTATTTAGTTACCGACGGAATTGTGCCGCCGCAACTCATCGGTCTTGGGCTGGCGATTGTCGGTATGGTCGCGGGTTCTTTATTATTCCCTGTGTCGAAACATCAACCCATTCACCGAGCGCAGCACAAATCAGCGATTTAATTCTCCCCGCATAAACCATACGGGCAGTTTATCAGCCCGTTTTAATTGCGATTCCTGCGTTTCATTCCCCATTTTCTGCAGTTCACGCCTTTGCCCCTTTCGGGGTGGTTCGTGTTTGCCTACAGTGCACTCAACAGGCAACACATTTCCAACCACTACTTAGGAGAATATCATGCAAGTTATTGATTTTATTAATATTTATGCCGCAGCAACTTTCTCTCTCGCCGCGATTGCGATTGTTGCAGAATTCATCGCCATCCCACTATTTGATTTGGTCCGCCGTCTGTCGGCGACCAGCGAATATCGCAGCGAGGCAACAATATACGAGATGCCGAAACCGGCCGCGAAAAAAAGCTATAAAGAGTGGGATACCATTCAGCTTGATGTGGCCGCTTAATTTTAGAGCAATAAACAAACTTGAAACGACTATTCAAATTTATTGGTGACACCTCGTGGTGGACGTGGATTATTTTATTCCCGGTTCTGCTCGGCTTAGCGATTTGGTACACGGCCTCAGTCGGTTCGCCGCATCTGGAAGATTTGGGCGACACCGCGGAGATGAAAGCGGCGATTCGTCACGAAGCAAAACGCGCCTCGGGTGAATTGGCGCTCGGCGTCGCGAGAAATACCGTTGTCAAAATTCGCGGCTATACCGATAACCCGGATTTTCAAGCCGAGCTGGATAACGCGCTGCAGGAAATTGAAAACGCCAAACAAGAAATCAATCAAGCCAAGCAGGAAATCGAAGATGCCAAGCGTGAGGCTACCAGCGAAGCCAATCAACGCATCACCGAAGCGCAAGAGCAAATCAAAAATGCACAAGAACAAATCGAAGAAGCTAAGCGCGAAATAGAAAGAGTCGGGCAGCGAAAATCGCCGCCAGCTCCAGCCGCGCCCCCTATAGCCCCAGTGGCGCCTGTTGCACCTGTGATTCCCGCCGTGCCGTCGGCCGGCGCAAAAGAAAAGCCGTCTGCAGAAAAAAAGAAAATCAGTATTGATGCTGATTTAAGTTTCGGCGACACCGCCAAAGACGGCATTCAAATTGGCATCGGCCAAGCGGACAAAGAGCCGATCAAAATTCATATCGGCTTAAAAGACGAAGTGCTCAAGCCGGGCGAAGTATTGCCTGAATTGTCCAAAGAACTGAAACAGCAAATACATTCGCAAGTCGATAGCGATGCGCGTCGTGTTGTTATCGGCGGCCTCACCATTGCCGCGATCGCGCTGTTGTTTCCGCTATTGTTTATTACCAAGGGCGTCATTTCCGTCAATCGCCGTCTAAAAAACCGCGCCGCCAAAAGCGAACAAAAAGCGCAACAAGCCGATCTCACCAAACAACTGATGGAAGCCAAGCTCGCTGCCATGCAAGCGCAAATCGAGCCGCACTTTTTATTCAACACCCTGGCCAGCGTGCAACACTTGATTGAAACCAATCCGCCTGCCGCCGCGATTATGCAAAATAATCTGATCAAATATTTGCGCGCCGCGATTCCGCAAATGCGCGAAAGCTCGACCACCTTGGGACGTGAAGCCGAACAGTCACGCGCCTATTTGGAAATTCTTAAAGTGCGCATGGGCGAGCGGCTGAGTTACGAAATCAACATCCCCGACGCGCTGCAATCGTTGGCGTTCCCGCCGATGATGATTCCTACGCTCGTGGAAAATGCCATTAAGCACGGCCTGGAGCCGAAAACCGAAGGCGGAAAAATTTCCGTCAACGCGACCGTCATCGGCGAAAAATTACGCGTCAGCGTGGTTGATACCGGCAATGGGTTTTCGCAGCAACCCGGCTCCGGCGTCGGCCTGGAAAATATCCGTGAACGTCTCAAAGCGTTGTATAACGGTAAAGCCGCATTTATCATCATGCCGAATTTACCGGTGGGAACGGTAGCGTCGATTGAGATACCTTACCTCAAAAAGTAGGAAGTGCTGAGGCGCGAAGCGCATCGTTCGCGATAGGGGAACGCTGGGCTTATCAGCGCCAGCCTACGGCACCGAACAAGCTTTACCCGTGCGTACGGCGCACCCTACAAATTCGAAGAAAGCATAGTTCCCCTTCTGCGCCGACGCTATTTTTGCTGACTATCGGGGGCCGTCGGCGAGAACTTGTTTGAGCTACGCGGTGATACAGATTTCAAATAGTGGAGACAGCGAGTTTTCTCGCCGCCCGGTTCACGACAGAAATATCAGCGACAAAAAAACAAAAACAAAAAGTAGCGCGGCGGGCTCGCCTTTTTTGGTTACTTTTTTGGCGAAGCAAAAAAGTGACTAGCCGCCGGGCTACCCCCGGCAATGTTAATCAAACCTGAAAACTAACAGACTTAACTGAATAATTCTTACACCCATCCCCACCCTATCCCTCCTCTTGAAGGGGAGGGGACGTCTGTAATATGTGCCTAGGGTGTTTTTGTATTTTCGTTTCTTATTCGACGAACCATAACCATCATTCAGAGTTAAAATAAACCATGGAAAAAATCACCGCCCTGATTGCCGACGACGAAGCGCTGATGCGCGAGCAGTTGCGCATGAAGCTGGCGGCGGCGTGGCCGGAATTGGAGATAGTCGCCGAAGCGAAGAATGGCGATGAGGCTTTAGCGTTGCTGGAAGAAAAAAATCCGCAGATTGTTTTTCTCGATATCCGTATGCCCGGCATGAGCGGCCTGCAGACGGCGCAACATATGGCGGGTGAAGCGCATATCGTGTTTGTCACGGCCTATGATCAATATGCCGTTGAAGCGTTTGAGCATGGTGCGGTAGATTATCTTCTCAAGCCAGTGGAAGTGGAGCGCTTGCAAACGACCGTGTCACGGCTCAAGCAACGTCTGACTTCGCCGCCTCCAGATCTCAGCGCCTTGTTAAGTAAACTGACGGCGACGCTGAACCCCTCGCAAAAAAAAGAATCGTTGCGCTGGATCAAAGCCTCGGTGGGCGATAATTTACGTTTTATTCCCGTCGATGAAGTAGTGTATTTTCAGTCTGATGACAAATACACCATCGTCTATACCGACAAACACGAAGCCGTCATCAAAACACCGATCAAGGAATTGCTCGACAGTCTCGACCTGGAAAAATTCTGGCAAATTCATCGCGCGACGATTATTAATACGAATTATATCGACAGCGTATCGCGCGATTTTCGCGGACAAGCGAGTGTGAAATTAAAAGGGCGCGATGAAGCTTTACAAGTGAGTCGGACGTTTTCACATTTGTTCAAGCAGATGTAGGGATGTTAAAATATTTAATGTAATCAAATAGTTATGATAATTCGTCAATTGGTAGATTCGGCGCAAAATCGCGTGGCGCTACAAGATTTATTCGACACTACCCCCGCTTATTACTTCGCCATCACCGGCAAATTAGCCGCGCCGAACGAAGCGGAAAATGAATTCGTCGAGCTGCCGCCAGGCGTTGATCGCGCGGATCAATTTATATTTGGCTTTTATGCGCATGATGCGTTGATCGGTTGCGCCGGCATGCTGCGCGGATTTCGCGCCGCCAATAAAGCCATGCTGGGTTTATTACTTATCACCGAACAACATCAAGGCCAAGGCTATGGCGCGCGCGCCTATGCCGAGTTGGAAAAAATCATCTTAAGGTGGCCTGGCATCGACACCGTCCGGCTTGGGGTGATTGAAACCAATATGCTCGCGTTTCCGTTTTGGCGCAAAATGGGTTTTGTTGAGACCGGCGAGCGCAAACCGAAAACACCTCCCTATATTGCTGATATCATCGTGATGGAAAAAAATTTGGGAGAGAAAAATGATTTATAACTTAGGCGATCGCAAGCCGGAATTCCTCGGCGAATATTACGTTGCCGACAGCGCCGCCGTCATCGGCAAAGTGCGCCTCGCCAACAACGTCGGCATCTGGTTCGGCGCGGTGTTGCGCGGCGATAACGAGTTGATCGACATCGGCGAAAATTCCAACGTGCAAGACAACTCGGTATTGCACACCGACATGGGTGTGCCGCTCACCGTCGGCAAGAACGTTACCATCGGCCATCTCGTCATGCTGCATGGCTGCACGATCGGCGATAACACGCTGATCGGTATTAAGACCGTGGTGCTCAATAACGCGGTGATTGGCAAGAACTGCATCATCGGCGCGAACTCGCTCATTACTGAAGGGAAAAATATTCCCGACAACTCCTTAGTAATGGGCTCGCCCGGCAAAGTGGTGCGTCAGCTTACCGATGAAGAAGTCGCACGCATAAAACTCAACGCCGATGTCTATGTGAAAAATATGCAGCGCTATAAGACGGAGTTAAAAAAAATAAATCCTGCGTAATTTTACTGCAACGCCCCTATGTGTTAGCGTGACGGTTGTTCGCCACAAAATCAATTCACCATGCGAAATCGCGACACTCTCAATACTCATGAAGCAGGTGCCGCCGGAACATGGCTGGTGGTGTATGCGCTGAGCATCGTCTATGTGTCGCTTTCGCCGTTCACCGGCTGGGGTGAGGTGGATGCCCAGGCCGTATTCAGGTTGCAGTGGCCGCGCTATATTTCTTTTTTCGATGTCGTCATTAATATTCTGGCCTACATACCCTTGGGTTTGTTTGCGCATATTTTTTTGCGTCGGCGCCTGGGCTCGCGCAGTACGGCATTTTTATCTGCGTTGTTTGGCATAGCGCTGAGTTTTGCCATGGAAACTTTGCAGCAATATTTGCCCACGCGAATCGCCTCCAGCGTCGATTTACTCGCTAATGCAGGCGGCGCCATCATCGGCGTCGGGCTGTCCGCGTGGTTTTCCTGGACGCCGCATCTGGAAATTGTCAGTG
This sequence comes from Pseudomonadota bacterium, assembly GCA_043769625.1. Lineage (GTDB taxonomy): Bacteria > Pseudomonadota > Gammaproteobacteria > Burkholderiales > JBEEJL01 > JBEEJL01. The sequence continues at coordinate 18,400 of JAYVJD010000223.1, forward strand.
CCTTACGCGACAAAATTTTTATTCGCGGTCGCCTCGCCAACCTCGGACAACTATTATTGGCATTGTGGTTCATCACCCAACTTAATCCGTCGATTCCGTTTTTAGGCGCAGGTAATGTGATTAATATGTTGCTCGAGCCGTGGAATAGCCGCACCGATGCCGCGTCATTATGGATTCCGCAAGCGGCGGGTATGGCGCTGAATTTTTGCGGCATCGCTTTGTTTATTTCACTATTGATTCAACGCTCGCTCAAGCCCGCGTGGTTTGCCGTCGCGGTGTTGGCTTTGGCCTTAGCGATAAAAACCGCCGCCGCCGTCATGCTGCTGAAAGAGCCACTGATTCCCCATTGGTTTGGGCGTGAAACGATTGCCGGCCTGGTCGGCGGCATTGTACTGCTGCTGATTTTCTCTTCGCTGCGCCGTCGCCAACGAATAATCGTAGCAGGTTTGATTATTCTGGCTGGCGGGGTCATGTCCAAGCTCGCCGCGATTTACGATAGCCCGACAGAAATTTTGCGGGTATTCAAATGGCCGTACGGACAATTGCTCAATTTCACCAGCCTCACCCAATTCATTAACGAAGCATGGCCGTTGGCCGCTGTGGTGTATTTAATTTACGCGCATCGGCGGCACAATCTATGGCCGCAAAACGCCTAGCCTTTTTTTCTCGCCTCGCTGCGGCGTATAATAGTTTGATTCAATTTTCGGAAAATTCACTGTGAGCTTCTACAAACACCACATATTTTTTTGCGTTAATCAGCGCAAAGACGGCGAAGCCTGTTGCAATGATCGCGGCGCAGAAGCGATGCGCGCTTACACCAAAGACAAAGTGAAATCGCTAAAATTAAATGGTGCAGGCAAAGTTCGCGTGAATAGCGCAGGCTGCCTCGATCGCTGCGACAAGGGCCCGGTGATCGTCGTGTATCCCGAAGAAACCTGGTACACCTATGTCGATAAAGAGGACATCGACGAAATCGTCGCCGAACATTTACAACACGGACGCATCGTAGAAAGACTCAAAATTTGAGCGCGATGCACGCGGAAAAATTTTTGCTCGACGGCCCGGCAGGCAAACTCGAAGTCGTCGTCAATGATCCGGGCCCCTCACGCCGCGCCATCGCGCTCATCGCGCATCCGCATCCTCTGTACGGCGGCACCCTCGACAACAAAGTCGCGCAGACCTTAGCCAAAACTTTTTTTGAATTAAACTGCGTCGCATTGCGGCCGAACTTCCGTGGTGTCGGTGCGAGTGAAGGCAAATATGACGAAGGCCGCGGTGAAGTGGATGACATGCTCGCCGTGCATGCGTATGCAAAAAAACGCTTCGGCGATTTGCCGGTCTATTCTGCAGGCTTTTCTTTCGGCGGCTTTATTGCTTCGCAGATATGCAAAAAAACTAAAATTAATCAATTAGTTATGATAGCGCCTGCGGTAGAGACATTTCCCGTCGGCGACGTCGAAAAAAATACCATCGTGATTCACGGCGAACTGGATGAAACGGTTGCATACAAACATATTCTCGATTGGGCGCGCCCACAAGAGTTAGCCATCATCACCATTCCCGGCGCTGATCATTTTTTTCATCGGCGTCTGCATCACATCCATTATTTCGTCACTAAGCTATGTCTGTTCTAAGCGTCAACAATTTACGCAAGCGTTACGGCGACGTCGATGTGGTCGATGGCATCAGTTTCGCGTTGCAGCCGGGCGAATGCTTTGGCTTGCTCGGGCCGAACGGCGCGGGCAAAACCACGACGTTACGCTTAGCATTAGGCTTGATCGACCCCGACGGCGGCGACATCAGTTTGCTGCATAGGCCGGTGCCGCGCGAAGGCCGACCGGCGCGCTTGAAAGTCGGCGTGGTGCCGCAAACGGATAGTCTCGATCCAGATTTTTCTGTCGAAGAAAACTTACTCGTGTTCGGTCGCTACTTTGGCATGCCCGATAAATTGATACGCGAACGTATTCCGTTGCTGCTCGAATTTGCTGGGCTGACGCAACGCGCGAAGAGTAAAACTATGACTCTCTCCGGCGGCATGAAGCGTCGCCTGACCTTGGCGCGCGCCTTGATCAACGATCCCGATTTGGTCTTTCTCGACGAGCCGACCACCGGTCTTGACCCGCAAGCGCGACATGTGATCTGGGAGCGTCTGCGAAAATTATTGAATCAAGGCAAAACCATTTTACTCACCACGCATTTCATGGAAGAGGCCGAGCGCTTGTGCAGCCGCGTGATGATTCTCGACCACGGCAAAGCCATCGCGCAAGGCGCGCCGCGCGATCTCATCGCGCAACACATCGAGCCGCATGTGGTCGAAGTGTATGGCGATAGCGTCGCTGACTGGGTCGAGCACACCGGCAAAAAAATGTCCGAGCGCGCCGAGATCACCGGCGAAACCGCGTTCTGTTATGCGCACGACGCCAAACCGTTGCTGGATAATTTATCCGCGCAAAGCGCGCTGCGCTATTTGCATCGCGCGGCGAATCTGGAAGACGTGTTCCTCAAACTCACCGGCCGCGAGTTGCGCGACTAAAATGAAAACTTCTTTTTATAAATTCCCGCAATTGACCCTGCGCTTCTGGCCGGTGTGGCGGCGTAACTATATGGTGTGGAAAAAACTCGCCATCCCTTCTGTGCTCGGCAATCTGGCCGACCCGATGATTTATATGTTTGGTCTCGGTTACGGCCTCGGCGCGTTGTTGCCACAAATCGACGGGATGCCGTATATCACCTTTCTCGCTGCCGGCACCATTTGCTATAGCACCATGAACAGCGCCAGCTTCGAGTCGCTGTATTCCGCTTTCTCGCGCATGCATGTGCAAAAA
>JAYVJD010000224.1:0-9195 GCA_043769625.1 Pseudomonadota bacterium
GTCATCAGTGTATCAAATTACGGCACGCCCATTTTGTTCGCACGTTTTTCGTGCGCACAGATTTTCTATGGCATTGCAATGGTGCGTCGATCTGTAGCCATACTTTGGCTGGTAATATAACTATTTGATTTAATTGAATAATTTTTGTGGCACGGGTGCTGCTATAGACAAGGAGACACTATTTTTAATTAAATCAGGCAAAAGGAAATCAACATGAAAAAAATAACCACCGCATGGTTATTAGCAGGACTCATCGGCTCAACTCAAATCACCTTCGCCGAAGACGCCAAGACCGCAGAGCCCACGGCGACGCCGCCAGCCGATCCGCCTATTTATTCGATCGGCGGTTTTGATTTAACCGGCCATGTCGATGCGGCGTATTCGAATTTGTCGGGCAATGGAAAATTCAGCAGCAGTGTGAACAGCCGCGTGTTTGATTTTCAGCGCAACGCCGGCATTTTGCATGCAGTCGATTTGCAATTGACCAAGACGCCCGATACCGGCTTCGGCGGCGTAGTCGATGTCACGCTGGGTAAAGACGCCGACAGCATTGCCGCCTACGGCACCATAGATAAAGCTCGCGGCCCGGCTAACGGCGTGGATAAAAAAGCCGACATCACCCAGGCCTATATCCATTACGGCGCGGCGCCTTTCACTCTCATCGCGGGTAAATTCGTCACGCTGGCTGGCGCGGAATATATCAAGAGTCCGCTCAACACCAATTACTCGCGCTCTATTTTGTTTGGTTATGCGATTCCGTTTACGCATACCGGCTTGCGCGCGACGTACAAAGTCAGCGACGAATTCACCGTAGTCGGCGGCATTAACCAAGGCTGGGATCAATTCAAGGATGCCAACAACGACAAGACGGTTGAATTGCAAGCGGCCTACGCGCCATCAAAAACGGTGGCGCTCGCCGCGACGTTTTACGGCGGTAAAGAAAATCTTGGCCTCTACCCAACTATCAGCGCAGAAAAAGGCACGCGTAATTTAATCGATCTTTTAGCCACTTTCAATTTGAATGACAAGACTACGTTGATATTGAACTTTGATTACGGCACGCAAGATGGCGTACCAGGCGCGGGCGGCGCAATCGGCAAAGCGACCTGGCAAGGCATCGCCGGCTATGTGAACTACACCATCAATGACCTGTGGAAAGTGTCGTTCCGCGCCGAGCAATTTGACGACAAAAATGGCGCGCGCACGGGTGTGCAACAAAAATGGAAAGAAGCCACGCTGACCGGCATCTATCTGCCGACCAAAAATTGGGAGTTGCGCGGCGAATTGCGCAAGGACAGTTCAGACCAAGATGCATTCGTGGACAGCAACGGAATCACCCCGAAAAGCAACCAGAACTCATTTGCCATCGAAGCTTTGTATAAATTTTGATCACGCATTATTGAAAAGGGACACACCATGAAGCTGGTCACTGCAATCATCAAACCGTTCAAGCTCGACGAAGTGCGCGAAGCCCTCTCCGCGATCGGCGTGCAAGGCATTACCGTCACCGAAGTCAAAGGTTTCGGCCGGCAAAAAGGCCACACCGAACTTTATCGCGGCGCGGAATATGTGGTCGATTTTTTACCCAAAGTAAAAATCGAAGCCGCGATTAAAGCGGAGTTACTTGAACAAGTCATCGAAGCCATTGAGAAAGCCGCCAACACGGGCAAGATCGGCGACGGCAAAATATTTGTTTACGAGCTCGAACAAGCTATCCGCATTCGCACCGGTGAAACCGGCGCGGATGCTCTGTGAGGAAAATAAGATGAAAAAATCATTTATATTAATTAGCACGTTATTTTTAACGGCGTTGAGTAATGGCGCTAACGCCGAAACCGCCGTGACCGGCAGTGCGCAATCAGCACAAGCGCCAAGCACTGAGATGAAATTGGCGCAAGCAGCAACACCTGCACCGATGGCAGCGCCAGCAGCAGCACCCGCAGCAGCACCCGCTGCTGCAGAAGCGAAACCCGCTGATGCAAAACCAGCAGACGCCGCTGCCCCCGCCGCGCCGGCCGCACCAACCAAACCAGAAATCGTCGAAGCCAAAACGATCAACTCCGGAGATACGGCATGGATGCTCACATCTACTGCACTCGTATTGTTCATGACCATCCCCGGTCTCGCGCTTTTTTACGGCGGCATGGTGCGCAAGAAAAACGTGCTGGCGACCTTGATGCAAAGTTTTGCCATTACGGCATTGGTCACCATCTTGTGGATGGTGTTGGGTTACAGCTTGGCGTTCATGCCGGGCAGTGAATGGCTGGGCGGTTTCGATCGGGTCATGTTGAACGGTATGACCTATATGAAAGACGCGGGCAAGTTGAGCGTGCATCACTTGGCGACCAATATTCCTGAGTCGGTATTCTTCATGTATCAACTCACCTTCGCCATCATCACCCCGGCCTTGATTGCCGGTGCCTTCGCCGAGCGCATGAAGTTTTCCGCCATGCTGATTTTCATGGGCTTGTGGTCGTTGCTGGTGTATTCACCGATTGCGCATTGGGTGTGGGAGCCGGGCGGTTGGTTGGCAGCCAAAGGCGTGCTCGATTTCGCCGGCGGGACCGTCGTGCATATCAACGCCGGTGTGGCTGGTTTGGTCTGCGCCATTGTTCTGGGTAAGCGTATCGGCTTCGGCAAAGAAGCGTTGATGCCGCATAACCTGGTGCTGACCTTGATTGGCGCGTCGATGTTGTGGGTTGGCTGGTTCGGCTTTAACGCGGGCTCTGCTGTTGCTGCCGATGGTCGTGCTGGTTACGCCATGATGGTGACGCAAATCGCTACGGCTGCCGCTGCGTTAGCGTGGATGTTGGCTGAATGGCTAGGCAAAGGTAAGCCGTCTGTGTTGGGTATTGCTTCCGGCGCAGTCGCAGGTTTGGTTGCGATTACCCCGGCTGCCGGTTTCGTGAATCCAGTTGGCGCATTGGTCATCGGCATCGTTGCCGGTGCAGTCTGCTTCTGGGGCGCGACCAGCTTGAAGCACAAGCTCAAGTATGACGACTCGCTCGACGCCTTCGGCGTACACGGCATCGGCGGTATTGTCGGTGCAATATTGACCGGCGTGTTCGCAGTGAAAGACATCGGCGGCGCAGACGGTAGCGTCATGACGCAGTTACTCGGCGTCGCTGTCACCGTGATTTATAGCGGCGTGATGACTTTCATTTTGCTGAAAATTATTGACGTCATCGTCGGTCTGCGTGTGACCACAGACGAAGAACGTGAAGGTCTCGACATCGCGCTGCACGGCGAGCGCGTCGAATAATGCTCCTCCTGTAGTAAATTCAGTGGGGCGCTTAGGCGCCCCATTTTTTTTGCCCCACCAGCAGAAGTAGGGGTAGTGCTGATTTCCAAAGCAATTCTTTATTTGATACGATGCACTGGGTAAACCGAATCCAGCTCGGTTCCGTTGCCCATTGTGGACACATTGATTGCCGTATTTTTTGCGGCAATTTTTTGCACAATACTAACTAATATCAAGGAGTTACCATGCGTCTAGTTCTTCGTTTTCTGCTTTCGTCTGTGGCCTTAATGGCGGCGGGTTCTGTGTTCGCGCAAACCGGTAGCGGTGGCAGCGACGGTACCATCACCAAATGTCCGCGCAATTTGGGCACGCTCGCAGTTGCCGAGCCGCAAAGCCATATTCTCGCCAGCCTGGGCCGTTACAGCCTAGGCTCGCCCAGCATTATGTTGCGCATGATCGCACAGGAATCCGGCTGCTTCACTGTGGTCGAACGCGGCGTGGCGATGCAAAATATTCAGCAAGAACGCGCGCTGGCCAATGGCGGCCAATTGCAGGGCGGCTCGAACGTTGGCGGTGGTCAATTACAAGCCGCCGATTTTGTGATGACGCCCGCTGTGCAGTTTTCCGATGATACCGGCGGCGTTGGCGCAGCTGTCGGCGGTTTGCTCGGTCGTATGGGCGGCGTGCTCGGTACATTGGGCGGCCTGGCGGGCGGCGTGAAATTCAAAGAAGCCGAAACAACGTTACTGGTCGCCGACGTGCGTTCGGGTATTCAAGTCGCGAGCGCCGAAGGTAAAGCCAGCAAAATGAATTTCGCCCTCGGCGGCTGGGGTTGGGGCGGTTACGGTTGGGCCAGCGCGGGCGGCTATTCCAAAACCCCGGAAGGCAAATTGATTGCCGCGAGCTTGCTGGAAAACTTTAACAAGATCACGGAAAAAATCGCCGGCAAAACCTCGCTGGTGCAAAGCACATCAGCGTCGTCGCAGGCGAATGCCGCTGCATCAGTGCAAGCCACCAACACTGCACCGGTAGCCGCGTCTGCGCCAATCGCCATGGCCGTTTCGCCCGGATTGATCGGCGGATTCACCGGCTCATTTATGGGCGATGATCAAGGCACGTTCAACGTCATGGTCGGTAATAATGGCATGATTTCTGGCGTCGGTTTTTCCAGCAAAACCAATCAGGGTTTCACGGTATCGGGGCAAGTCAGCGCGAACGGTCAAGTGTCGATGACCAGCACAGGACAAGCCGGTTCAGCGCAATTTATCGGCATTATCGATCCGAACAGCGGCGCCGTCGTTGGCAGCTGGAATAGTGCGAGCGGCCCGAGAGGATCATTCAACGGGCAACGCGCCAAAACTTCTGGCTAAGTAAGTCTGGGGTCTTCACAAAGGGCCGCCTCGCGCGGCCTTTTTTTGCGGCTTTTTTTGCAAGCGTCGCTGGACGACCATGAAAATTTACTCGAAATGGTGAGGCGTCGGCGGCTCGGTTTCGCGCCGATTGCGCGCCGAAAACACCTGTATGCTGAGATCGCGGGCGGCGGATCTTTATCTTTACATGCAGCGCTAATAAAAGTTGAAGTTAGCGTTTGCCAACTAATGAAAACTTTTTAGCCAATTAATGTTATTAATTAAATCAATTAGTTATATATGATTTCCGTGAATCGTTTGGCCATGCCTCACGCCAGCATATCCCACGGCTACGTTTTAACCCTACCCCTTATTTAAGGGTTTTTGCTACCCAAATAAGTAATGGGTAGTAGAGATCCCCTGTACAAGAATCGATAGTATGTCGGGTAACAAAACTGCTTGCTGGTCAAACAAACGAATGGCAAGCTATTGAGCCGATTACGTTGAACTGAAGCGTCCATTTTTAGGAGCCAAGAGAGAAATCCATGAAGCCTACCCAATTAGCCACCTTATTGATCGTCGGTCTGCTGGCCGCCACAGCGGGTTGTAGTGGCGGAAGCGGGTCAGCCGCGCCTGCGCCATCCCCCGTACCGACACCAACGCCAACGCCGACACCGACACCGACACCGACACCGACACCGACACCGACACCAACGCCAACGCCAACGCCAACGCCAACGCCAACGCCAACGCCAACGCCAACGCCGACACCGACACCAACACCAACACCAACACCAACACCAACACCAACACCGACACCAACACCAACACCAACACCAACACCAACGCCAACACCAACACCGCCGCCGAAAATCAACTTAGATAAAGTGCGGTTGGATTACGCGGCTACGGTGATTGGGAGCGAAGTATCGCTGCCAGTGACAATCAAAAACACTGGCGGTTTACCCTTAAGCCTGTCGCGCCTGTATTTCAGCGGTACAGGTGAGTTTACCCAAACCAATAACTGCCCAGCCGAGCTCGCGGCAGCAGCCAGCTGTGTGGTGGATATCAAACCTTTCCCCGGTTCGGTTTCGGCCCCTCCGCTCGGAAAGTCCGGCTTTTTGCAAATTGTCAGCAATGACCCGGTCAATCCACAAGCCTCCGTGACGCTTTACGTGCCGGCGGTGACCGGTACCTTTATCCCGGCGCCCGTAACGGTCAACCCGAATCTGGTAGTGACCACGCATAATTTTAACAACACGGATATGGGCGGCCTGATTAATTTCTCCAAGCCGTTCGCCACGTCTATCGAAGCGCCGATTGTTATCGGCGTTACGTCGTCGCGGAATTTCATTAACCTGAAAAATAATGGCACGACAACCATCGCATTGGGACCCGTGCGCGTCGTGGGGCCGGAAAATCGTTGGTTCAATGTGGGCGGCGCTGGGAAAGTTGCCGACGCGGGCTATCACGCTCCTTGCGGCACGACTTTGGCACCGGCTACGTCGTGCGACATCGGCGTCGATTTTCTCCCGCTGGCCTTGGGCCGCGCGGATGTGGACGTGGTGGAAGTCTGGAGTGCGGATGTTGCAACAAAAATCGCCGAAGTAAATGTGAAAGGCATTTCGTCAGACAAAGCGGCGCTGGATTTCGAGCCGGAGAGTTTGAGTTTTGGCTCCGTCGCCATTGGCGCACAAGCTGACTTGACCGCCAAAATTAAAAACATTGGTCCGCAAAGTCTCGATATGACGGTTACGGGCATGTCGGTCGTAGCGACCGGTACCGATACTTTGGTAAGCGATTACAGCGTGACGCATGATTGCACGGTCGTTCCGGCGTTGGGATTTTGCACCGCGACGATTCGCTTTAAGCCGTTGACGGCGGGCTTGTTCAATGCGGAATTGAAAGTGGATAACGACGCGGTGAATTTCTACAAGCGCCTGCCCCTCAGCGGGACCGGTGCGGCAGCGCTGTCACGCAAACGCTAAGGAATACTAACAACGATGTGATCATCACACAGAAGCGCAAAAAAAATAGTTAAACCGCAACGCGCAAGCGCTGCGGTTTTTTTTCGTCTGAAGATTTGCGCCAAATGCTATTGCATTCGCGTGTGCGAGTAAACTGAGCGTGGGAGCTAATCGAGAATGGGCGTGTCGAAAACAAATATGCGCTCAATCTGGTGCAAGATGCACGCGGCCTGGCGAAGCTTTCGCCAGTCGTTTGCGAATTATTTTGATTGTAAATAGAGAGACTTAACTCTACAATATCGCTTTGCACATCATGCAAAATACAAACCTCACCGCTCACTTCCTGATTGCCATGCCGGCGATGCAGGATCCTTATTTTTCCAAAACCCTCACGTATATTTGCCAACATGGCGAACAAGGTGCGCTAGGCGTCGTCGTGAACCGGCCGATTGACCTGAGTTTGCAGGACTTATTCGAGCAAATTGGCATGGAATTACATCAACAAGATTACGTCGATCTGCCCGTGTATTTTGGCGGTCCGGTGCAGACCAACCAAGGTTTCGTGTTGCATCAGCCGATTGGCGAATGGCAATCGACCTTAAATGTCGCGGGTGAAGTCGGCCTGACTTCTTCCAAGGATATTCTCGAGGCCACGCGCGACGGTAGCGGCCCAAAAAAAATCCTCGTCACCTTGGGTTACGCCGGCTGGGCGGCCGGCCAACTCGAACACGAAATAAAACTCAATGGCTGGCTCACCGTGAAAGCCAATCCGCAGATTATTTTCGATCTACCGGCAGAAGAGCGCTTGCCCGCCGCCATGCAATTGCTGGGTTTCGATCTGGCTAATTTATCCGACCAAGCGGGACACGCATGATGACGGCATCCATTGCATTTGAATTGCCCAAACACGGCAGCGCGATTTGTTTTGATTTTGGCGAAAAGCGCATCGGCGTCGCGGTCGGCGAGTTGCAAATCAAACTGGCGCATCCGCTCAGCGTCATCAACACCGAAGAGAATGAAAAAAGATTCGACGCGATTCAAGATCTGATTACCGAACACCGCCCGGTCATGTTTGTCGTCGGCATGCCGAGTTATGAAGACGGCGGCGAACATCCGGTTGCCAAATTGGCGCGCAAATTCGCCGCACGCGTTGGCGGACGGTTTAATATCCGCACGGTGTTAGTCGATGAACGTCTAAGTTCCGCCGCCGCCGAATCGGCGCTGGACGAAGCTGGCGTACACGGCAAACGCCAAAAATTGTATGTGGACCAAGTCGCCGCGCAACAAATCTTGCAAGGTTTTTTTAACGATCCGAAAATTGTCGCGTAAAAAGAATTCAGAGAAAAAATGACCTCATCCCCTTTACCCGATGCCGAAAATTTACTCGCCGTGCTGACGCAAAAAATTCGCCCCAGCGTAAATGCCAACACCGCGCTGGTTGGTATTCACACTGGCGGCGTGTGGCTGGCGCAACGCTTGCACGCGGCACTCAACATCATGCATCCGCTCGGCAGCCTTGACGTGAGTTTTTATCGCGACGACTTTGGCAAAATCGGCTTACACGCACAAACCAAATCGTCAGCGATTGCGTTTGATGTCGATGGCCGTGACATCATCGTGGTTGACGATGTGTTATTCACTGGCCGCACCATTCGCGCCGCGATGAACGAACTGTTCGACTACGGCAGACCATCCTCGATCAAACTCGCCTGCCTCATCGATCGCGGTGGGCGAGAGTTGCCGGTGAGCGCCGATTTTGTCGGCGCCGCGCTTGCATTGCCCAGCGACGAAGAATTAGTGCTCGAACAAAGCGAGACAAAATTACAACTGCGAATCCAAAAAAAGCATACTTAAAAATGGAAATTTTATCAATAAAATCAAATAGTTATAATATATCTCGTAAGGGGAAAATTTACGCATGACACCGAACCCCCAACTGAATAAAAACGGCGAGCTGACGCATTTATTATCTATCGAAGGGCTACCGAAAAAATCTTTGCTGCATATTCTCGACACCGCCCAATCGTTTGTCAGTATCGGCGAACGCGAAGTTAAAAAAGTGCCGCTGTTGCGCGGCAAGTCGGTGTTCAATTTATTTTTCGAAAACTCCACGCGCACGCGCACCACATTTGAAATTGCGGCGAAGCGACTCAGCGCCGACGTCATCAATCTCAACATCGGCGCCTCTTCCACCAGTAAAGGCGAATCGCTGCTCGACACGATTGATAATCTGGTCGCGATGAATGCCGACATGTTCGTCGTGCGCCATGCGCAAAGCGGCGCGGCGCATCTCATCGCGCGCCATGTCGCGCCGAGCATCCACGTTATCAACGCCGGTGACGGACGCCACGCGCATCCAACGCAAGGCTTGCTCGATCTATTCACCATCCGCCACTACAAAAAAGATTTCACCCAATTGCGCGTCGCCATCGTCGGCGATCTGTTGCACTCGCGCGTCGCGCGCTCGTTGATTCACGCGCTCACCATACTCGGCACGCCGGAAGTGCGCGTGATCGGCCCTAAGACATTAATACCCGAAGGCGCAGAAAAACTCGGCGTGCAGATTTATCACGACATGGCCACAGGCTTAAGGGACGTCGATGTCGTCGTCATGTTGCGCTTACAAAACGAACGCATG
>JAYVJD010000225.1:0-3457 GCA_043769625.1 Pseudomonadota bacterium
ATTGAATTTTTAAGTGGGTAGAGCAGGCAAAGCGCAGCGTGCCCACGCTGACAATTCCATTGGTGGGCATGCTGCGCTTTGCCCGCCCTACATTACCGGATTGAATTTTTACCCTGAAGCCCCATCTACATACTATGCAAGCAAACTTAGACGACAAACTGGTCATCGCCATTTCCTCCCGAGCGCTGTTTAATCTGGATGACAGCCATCGCGTATTCCAGGAAAAAGGTGAAGGCGCGTATCACCAATATCAAATTGACCACGAGGAAGAAATTTTGCAGCCGGGTGTGGCGTTTCCGTTAGTGCAGAAATTGCTGGCGCTAAACAAAGGTGGGGCGAAACATCCGCATGTTGAAGTCGTGCTACTGTCGCGCAACAGCGCCGACACCGGCTTGCGCGTGATGAACTCGATTCGCCATTACAAACTCGACGTGACGCGCGCCGCATTTACGCGCGGCGAAAGCCCGTATCCGTATGTGTCGGCCTACGGCACCAATTTATTTTTGTCTGCCGATCCGCAAGACGTGCGCCAAGCGCTTGAGGCCGGTTTCGCTGCCGCGACGATTTACCCCGGTAGCGTCGGCGCGAATACCTCGGCGCAATTACGCATCGCCTTCGACGGCGACGCAGTATTATTTTCCGACGAAGCCGAGCGGGTGTATCGCAAAGAGGGTTTGGCAGCCTTCAACGCCACCGAAACCAGCGCCGCAAAAGAGCCGCTCACAGGCGGCCCGTTCAAAAACTTCCTCGCGGCCTTGCATCGCATACAGTCAGATTACCCTCTGGAAAAATCACCGATACGCACAGCGCTGGTGACAGCGCGCGGCGCGCCGGCACATGAGCGCGTGATTCGCACGTTGCGCGCATGGAATATTCGCATCGACGAAATGATGTTCCTCGGCGGGTTGGCGAAAGGTGAATTTCTGCGCGCATTCGGTGCAGATATATTCTTCGACGATCAGCACGCTAACTGCGAATCAACGTCGAAGCATGTGCCGACTGGCCATGTGCCGCATGGCGTGGCGAACGAGTAGTTTTGCAATATTAGTTACGCATAGAATGGGCAACCACATGAATGCCCCGGTACTAAAAAATATCAATCCCCCGATTAGCGAAAGCGATGCGGTTGATCTGCAAATCAGCGGCATGACCTGCGCTGCCTGTGCCACGCGTATCGAAAAAGTCCTCAACAAATTGCCCGGTATAATTGCCACGGTCAACTTCGCCAGCGAAACTGCGCGTGTGAAAGGTGCTGGAGCCGAGGCCGCCATCGCGGCGGTACAGCGCGCAGGTTACGCTGCCATCGAAATCGTCGATGGCACGCGTGAAAAAGAAAAAGTGCGGAAGGCGACTGAATACCAACGTGAAGTTACTATTTTTTATATCAGCGTCGCCTTGACCGTGCCGCTGGTGTTACAAATGGTCGCGATGTTCGGTGGCTCACACTTGCTCATGTTGCCGCCGTGGTGGCAATTTGCGCTGGCGACGCCGGTGCAATTTTGGATCGGCAAACGCTTTTATATCGGCGCGTTTCACGCGCTGCGCGGCGGTGCGGCGAATATGGATGTGTTGATCGCCCTCGGCACCAGCATGGCGTATTTTTACAGTGTCGCGGTGATGCTCGGTTGGTTACCCGGACCGCATGTGTATTTTGAATCCAGCGCGACGATTATCACACTGATCTTGATGGGCAAGTTGCTTGAAGCGCGGGCAAAAATTCGCACCTCAGAAGCGATCGAAGCGTTGATCAAACTCCAGCCGAAAACAGCACGCATTCAGCGCGGCGAAGAAATCGTTGAGGTTGAAATTTCAACGGTTCAACGCGGCCACATTTTTGTCGTGCGTCCGGGCGAAAGTATCCCGGTTGATGGTGTGGTGCTGTCGGGCGATTCGAGTGTCAATGAATCTATGCTGACTGGCGAGAGTTTGCCCGTAACGAAAACGATTGGCGCAAAAGTTTTCGCCGCGACGCTCAACCAACAAGGCTTGTTACAGTGTCGCGCTACCGGCATCGGTAAACAAACCGTGCTGGCGGGCATCATCCGTTTAGTCAGCGAAGCGCAAGGCAGCAAGGCACCGATACAACGCCTGGCCGATAAAATTTCCGGCATATTTGTTCCGATCGTAGTGGTGATTGCATTGGTGACCTTCGGCGCATGGTGGTTTTTCGCCGCTGATTTTACGCAAGCATTGGTCAACGCTGTCGCGGTGTTGGTCATCGCCTGTCCGTGTGCACTAGGCCTCGCTACGCCGACTGCCATCATGGTCGGCACCGGACGCGGCGCGCAGGCGGGCGTGCTGGTGCGCAACGCTGCGGCGCTGGAACAGGCAGAAAAAATCCGCACGCTAGTGGTGGATAAAACCGGCACGTTGACCGAGGGAAAACCGGCGGTGACGGATGTTGTGCCGTTAGCTGGCATGACCGAACGTGATCTCATCGCCATCGCATCTGCGTTGGAACAAGGCTCGGAACATCCGCTCGCCCGCGCGGTGAATGATTACGCGAAGCATGCCCACATTGCCATATTGCCCATGTCGTTGTTTGAGTCTTACACCGGGCAGGGCGTGCGCGCGACGGTGGATTTTCAGCAAGCGAAGAAAATGATCTGGCTCGGCTCGCCGCAATTTATTTCTGCTCGTGGAATAGCGATTGAGGCAGCCATCATCTCGCCTTTGTTGCAACAAGGCAAAACCGTCATCGCGGTCGCCGACGAGAAAAGTCTGCTCGGCCTCATCGCCATCGCTGACCGCGTGCGCGGGACGACAAAACAAGCGGTAGAGAAATTGCGCGCAATGGGCATCGATGTGGTGATGCTCACTGGCGATAACGAACAGACTGCCGCAGCCATCGCGTCACAGGTCGGTATTGATCATTTTCATGCAGGTGTACTGCCGCAAGATAAGGTTGAAAAAATTAATAAAATCAAAGAATTACATAACACCGTCGGCATGGTCGGCGACGGCATCAACGACGCGCCTGCGCTCGCCGCTGCAGATGTGAGTTTCGCTATGGCGACCGGCACCGATGTGGCGATGGAAGCAGCGGATATTACTTTAATGCGCAGCGATTTGTTGAGCGTGGTCGATGCGATTACATTATCGCGCGCGACGCTATCGAAAATCCGGCAGAATTTATTCTTCGCATTTTTTTACAACGTCCTCGGCATCCCGCTCGCCGCGTTCGGCTTGCTCAATCCCGTGATTGCCGGTGCGGCGATGGCGATGAGTTCGGTCTCAGTATTGAGTAATTCTTTGTTGCTCAAGCGCTGGAAAAGCAGCAACAACGCGTAGCGTGCCTTAGCAGTAGGCTGGCGCTGAAAAGCTCAGCTACTTTTCAAAATAAAGTTGCTGGGCTTTTCAGCGCCAGCCTACGTATTGAGCTACAGCAAGCAAGTTCAGTTTTTTCACATTATTCGAAAAAAACAGCAGCCAATACTCGCGTAGGGCTGCTGCGATA
>JAYVJD010000226.1:0-3455 GCA_043769625.1 Pseudomonadota bacterium
AGCCTAATATTTCTTTCTTGATACAACAACGGCAATCTCTAATTTTTAATCAGGAATAAAGTAAATGGCAAACGGTACAGTAAAATGGTTTAACGACTCTAAAGGTTTTGGCTTCATCACCCCGGATAACGGCGGCGATGATTTGTTCGCACACTTCTCAGCTATTCAGTCCAGCGGCTTTAAGTCGTTGTCTGAAGGTCAAAAAGTAACGTACGACGAAACTACAGGCCCTAAAGGCAAACAAGCTTCGAACATCAAAGTAGTTTAATCACTACTTGCAGCAGTAAAAGAAAACCCCGGCTTGCCGGGGTTTTTTTTATGCTTGGCCCGATATCGTCGCAATACGTCGTTGCAAACAAAAAAATAACGCCTTACATATAACCCATATGCTGCGGCGTTATTTTTTTTGTTTACGCCTAGTCTTGCTTAGATCTCGGGCCAAGCATCATTTTTCAAATTCAATTCACTTACGTCCGTACACTCCCGTCAATTTCGCTTTGCCTATGCTATTGGCATTCACCATAAATCCGACTAACGACGCTGTCGCGCCATCGGGAATCTCCAGCTTGTCGGTCTTTAGCGCATGCAAAGTAAATTGATAGCGATGTTTGCCGTGCCCCTGCGGTGGACACGGGCCGCCCCAACCCGGCGCGCCAAAATCGGTTTTGTTTTGTACACTGCCCGCTGGTAATGTTGCGCCGTCCGCCGTACCTGCACCTTGTGCAATCGCATTCGCACTCACGGGAATATTGTAAACCGCCCAATGCCACCAGCCTGCGCCGCCTGTCGGCGCATCGGGATCATGCACCAGCAAAGCAAAACTTTTGGTATCCTTCGGTGCGCCACTCCAGCGTAATGCCGGAGAAATATTTTCGCCGTCGCAGCCGAAGCCTTTGAACACATGTTTGTTGGTGATCGTCGAATTTGGTTTGATGTCGGCGCTGGATAAGTTGAATCCGCCAGCGGCATGCGCGGTTCCGAACACAGACAACAACAATAAAATGGAAATACGTTTCATAAAAACCTCCCAATCAAAATGAATGTTGCACGGAAATTATAGCCAGAAATATTGGAAAACGCGCTAAGAATTAAAAAAATGAATTTATATAACTCATTGATTATATTAAACTATTTATAGAAGGAATAGCGTAGCCAAACCAAGAAAAGTGCCTAGCCCGACCACATCTGTAATGGTAGTGAGAATCACAGTAGTGCCGAGCGCCGGATCGAGTTTATATTTTTTTAACATTAGCGGAATCGCCACACCGCTCGCTGCGGCGACAAACAATTCAATAATCATCGCTGCACCGAACACCAGCGATAGCTTCCAATCTTTATAAAATATTGTCGCAACTAGGCCCACCACGAAGGCCCATATCAGCGCGTTGAAATACGCAACGAGCAATTCTTTTTTGAATAAATAGCGAATGTTACCGGCGTTGATTTGATCCAGCGCCAGGCCGCGCGTCACCAGCGCCATGGTCTGCGTACCCGCATTACCGCCCATGCTCGGTATCACCGTCATCAACACGGCGAGGGCGACGATTTTTTCTATCGAGGCGGAAAATAATCCGGTCACCGCAGACGCGGCAAACGCAGTGAGCAAGTTGATGCCCAACCACAACGTACGGTTTTTCGTGCTTTCCATCACCGGCGCGAACAAATCTTCTTCATCGCGCAAACCGGCGCGCTTTAATGATTGCGCTTCCGATTCATCAATAATGTAATCGACCATCTCGTTCACCGTCACGCGGCCGATCAATTTGTTTTCCGCATCGACCACCGGCGCGGAAATCAAATCGTAACGCTCAAACGCGCCCGCCGCGTCGTGCGCCTCGCCGTCAGGCTGAAATACCTCGACTGGCTTTTCCATCGCCGCAGCGACTTGTTTTTCCGGATCGAGGATGAGTAATTTATTCAACGGCAAAGTGCCGAGCAATTTATCGTCTCGATCAACCACAAACAATTGGTCGGTCTGATCGGGCAATTCACCGCGCCGGCGCAAATAACGCAACACCACTTCGAGACTAATGTCGTCGCGGATGGCGACCATATCGTAATCCATCAGCGCACCGACGGAGTTTTCCGGATACGCCATCGCCGATTGCAAGCGCGCGCGGTTTTGCGCGTCGAGCGAGTCGATCAATTCGGCCATCACATCGCGTGGCAAGTCCGGCGCAAGCTCGGCCAGCTCATCGGTGTCGAGTTGCTCAGCTGCGTGCAGCAACTCCTCGCTGTCCATCGATTTGATCAGCGATTCGCGCACCGAGTCGGACACTTCGAGCAGGATATCGCCATCGCGGTCAGCTTTGACCAAATCCCACACGATCAAACGATGGGTAAGCGGCAGAGACTCCAGAATGAATGCCACGTCCGCCGGATGCAGTGCATCCAGCTTACTGCGCAACAGGCGATTGTCTTCCAGACTCAGCGGCGTGAGGTCTTTCTCATGGCCGAGCATGTCTGTCACCTGCTTGAGTGTTTCCTGCAGGCTGGCTTCTTCGGGAATGAGAGTGTCGAGTTCGGCCATGATGTCCGTCTTACGCGAGATGCGCCATTGTAGGCGATTCAACGCTAGGCTGAAACCTGTTTGAAGTTAATAATTTAGCTTCAGAAATCGAGCTTGTGTGATTGATCATCATTACGCTTGACGTAACGCATAAATAAGCCTAATATTTTATGATGATTGCCGGATACAAAGACAAAAAGACGCGGGATTTCGCTGAAGGAAAGCGGGTCAAATCATTCGACGGGATTCAACGACAATCTGAATTGAAACTAGACCAGCTAGATGCGGCAACCTCGCTCCTGGATTTGAACTTGCCGGGCAATCGGCTAGAAGTACTAAAAGGCGACCGTAAAGGTCAACATAGCATACGTATCAACGATCAATGGCGAATTTGTTTTGAGTGGCCTAAAGGTGCCCCAGGGCCAATCAATGTTGAAATCGTCGATTATCACTAAGAGGTAAACATGGCACGAAGCGCTATCCACCCCGGCGAACATCTCGCCGAACAACTCGAAGCGCTTAGTATGAGCGCCGCCGAGCTTGCTCGCCAGCTCGGCGTACCCACCAATCGGGTTACCGCGATTATCAACGGCCAACGCAGCATCACTGGCGATACTGCTTTACGGTTGGGACATTTCTTTGGTAACAACCCGCAGTTCTGGCTCAACCTGCAAACGCTCTATGAGCTTCGCACAGCTGAAAAAAAGTTGGGCGGCAGCATCGACACACTACCAACGCTGGCTCTTATCTCGTAAAGGCAATATTGCGACCAACATAAAATGTAGCGAATTACGGATGGCTCTGGTTGTTCGATGGTAAAACTTGGCAGGCGTAGAGAAATGCTCGCAAAGACTTACTTTATCCCATATCTCGGGCCTGTAAATTATTTTGTGTAAGTACTTAGGCGGTTAATCACTGAGCGTTGATTCGATCAGCAAATTGTACG
>JAYVJD010000227.1:0-3449 GCA_043769625.1 Pseudomonadota bacterium
TCGGCTTGTGACCACCGCCGCCGCTGAAGCCTTGGTGGTTGGTAAATAAATAGATTCCCTTGAGCGGGCTGACCCAAGTGAGACGCGCACGATTGCTGCTGCCGTCTGACATTTTGAATTCCACCCACGCGCCACGTTTCATCTCGGATACCATCTGATCGAAGTCATCCGAGCGAGCGATTACCAGCGAACGGTCTTCTTCGTTCAAGCGAATTTCCATCATGTCCACGTTGTTTTGCGACACATGGCGTTTGACGAATTTGGAAATATTGCCGGAGGCGTCAATGCTTTCTTGCAATTCGATGCGGCTGCTGTCACCTTCACGCGGCGTGAAAGCGGTGGGCGCTTCGTCAAACGATACGTGTTTGATCATCGGTTCTTCCACTGGCACGGCGACGCCTTGATCAAGGATGGTGCGTGTCGCCATACTCAATTCGGGGTTGAATCCGCGCAAGCCTGACTTGACTGCTACGGCGTGACAATCGACCAAGGAAGAAAGAAATTGATCGCGCAATACGGGCTGCAGGTTAGCGACATTCATGCCTTCTTGCAAACGCTTCAACATGTAAGGTAATAAGGACACGAGTTTTTTCCGTTCATCGCTGTTCGCTTTCGGCGTAACGCTCCAGACTAAATCGTCCATGGTGGAAATCAGGTTTTTCCAAGGCTGGCTTTCGTCGCCGTGATCGGCATAGGTAATCGCCAGCGCAGTGGACCATGGGCCGCTTAGAAACGCTTCGACTGGCTGCGGCAATTGTGCGCCTACCGTGCGGCGCAAAACTTCTTTGTGCGACATTAGGCTGCCGATTTCCAACTTCTCGCGTTCTTGTACGACCTTGGTGGATTCTTCCGTGCTGAGGGTTTCTTCCTCGTTGTCTTTTTCCAGGTATTGCTCAAAGTCTGCTAACACTTCGATAAAAATTTCGACGTCGCTATCGAATTTCGCCAATACTTTTTCGACTGCGCTTTCAATTTTTTTATACATGCGGTCTTCGCGCGCCGTATGCGCATCGATTCCGATGGCGGAGGATGCAATGGTGTCGATGAGCTTGCGCGCCGGATGAGATTTGCTGGCAAAAAAACTCTTGTCGATAATGGCGACTTTTAAAATCGGAATTTGCAACCGCCCCAGCAACGCGCGGATGACGGCGGGAATGCGCCGATCGCCCAAAACGTAGTCGAACAACATGGCGATGATGTCGATGGTCATGGCATCGACTTGGCCCAGATTGTCGGCGATCGGCGTGTTGCGAATTTCGTGCAGTACGTTGATTGAGCCAGAGGCGACCGCAGCGGCGGTGGCTTCATCGCCGATACCGATTTGCTGCGCCAGCGCGCCCCAATCGCCGTGCTGAATATTGTTCAACGCTTCCATCGGCGTCGCGCCGGGCATATGCATCGTGCCGTCGTTAGGATGACGTGCGTGCGACATTAATTGCGCGCCAAGCGGCGTTTGCATCGGCGCACCCGGTGTGCGTAACTGCGTATGCATCGGCGTGTTCATCGGACCGTTCGGCCGATTGAGTTGGGTCTGCATACCGGTCGGGGTTTGTTGCATCGAGACCAACTGCTGGAGTTGAGAAAATAAATCAGGCGATGCCGTGACGGAGTTATCGACTTTCTTTGCCGGTGAGCTTGCTTGCGTGGCGGCCGACCCGCGACCGCTGGCTTGAGAGCGTGTTCCTTGTGCTGTGCCGGCAATAAATTGAATTTGCGGCAGTATGCCGTTTTGAATCAGGAAGTCATTTATTTTTGCGTAGAGTTCTTTTACTTCTGGCACCAAGTGATTTTCCAGCCCGCTATAAAATGCGGTCTTGGCTTTGAGGCTGAGTTGCATTTCCGTCGTGGCTTGTTGCAGGGCGCTGAAAATCGCGTCAGGCCCAAGCGGATTGGCGATCAACTCCAAGTCATCCTTACCCATCATTTTTCCAACGCGGCGGGTGAGTGCGGTTAAGGCTTCACCGCAGGCTTCGCGCACATTTTTTGCCGATCTGCCAACGGCTAATTCTTCGTCTTGATCTTCTTTATCGACGAGCGAGAGGTTGTTGACCAGCGTGCTTTCCGGTCCCGGTTGTTTGCTGACTTTGCCTGCGAGCCGGGCACTGAATTCGTCCAGCATCGCCCATTTGAATGAAAACGGAAACACCGATTTTTTGGTTTGCAAGGCGGTGCTGGCTTCTTTTAAGGCGTTGCGCGTTTCGCGGTCCAGCGTGATATCGGATTGCTCAGACAATTCAACTTCAAGCTTGCTGAGTATCTCGGGCAAGGCAATCGAAACCTGCGAAATCAGCATTTCGCGGCAGGCATTCAGCAGGGAAGAAAGTTGGCTATTACTCATGGGCTTTCAGTCAGTAAACCGAGAAAGACTCGCAAAATTTATTCGGCCTAACGGCGGCGCAACTACAGAGATGGCGATAAGGTGTTGTATAAACACCTTAAGCCTATTGGAAAACCGTCGTCGGCGCAAGCAACGGATAAAGTCTTCGGATCCGTTACTGGTTGTTTAGTTTGAACAAAATGGAGTACGAAGCTTGCCAAACAGCCTCTATCGCAGGCATATTTGTATATCGCTTCACACTGCATTAAGCGATCTTTCATTTAGGTGGTATCAGCAGTTTTTGCGTTTTCGGACATAGTTTGTTCAAAGGGAGCGTTATCATGGGACTGAAATTTCGTATGGACGATTTATCTCCAGCCGAGGCGTCGCTGATAGGTTGGCAATTTGGTTTTGACGAGGAGGACGATCCGTTTTTGCCCACTTTATGGCAGACCATTGCGCGCGCGTGGGCGTCCGACACAGCGCCGAGCAGCAATCTGCGTAAGCGTTCAAAGCATCTCAAACACCTAGGTGCGAGTGGCGCTTATCCGGATGAAGTGGCGGTCTATTTGAAATTTAAATCGGCGGATGGCGAAGCCTATTGGCTGGATTTGTTGCGCCGGGCAGGCCTCGCCGACAGACGTCAACGGAGTAATCCGATCGCCGTAGATCGTCGCCATCGTGCAACGTAAGTATTTGATAAAATTAAGTTTTTTATTGGCTTTTTTGACCTAAATTGGCGCGCTATTTTTAGCTGGGGAGTTCACTATGTTTGCAGGCAGTCGTCCGAAAAATCTGGGTGCGCAGTCAGGCAAACTCGCCGCGTGCCCGAACAAACCGAATTGCGTATCGAGTCAGGTGGAAAAATCCGACGTGCACTACATCGCGCCGATAGCTTTCACCGGGTCGGCGACTGATAGCATTGCGCGGATAAAAAAAATCATCGCCAACATGGAGCGCACGCAAGTCATCGACGAAGCGCCGAATTATTTATACGCGGAATTCAAAAGCAAGCTGATGGGTTATGTCGATGACGTGGAATTTTTCGCCGATGAAAAAGCGCAGCTGATCCATGTGCGCTCCGCGTCGCGTTTAGGCTACCGCGATTTTAATGTGAACCGCGAACGTATCG
>JAYVJD010000228.1:0-3444 GCA_043769625.1 Pseudomonadota bacterium
TACATGACACCTAGCAGCCAAAGGGCCGTTGGTACCTTTTGCACTAAAGCGCGGAAAACCCGCGCCATTACAAGCTCTGCGCCTACATCCCCGAGAAGAAAAAGACTTGACAAAGGAGATTTTAAGTCCGTTGTGTCTACCTATTTCACCACCCAGGCTTACTGCAGATTTGGAGGCGGGGGTCGGAATCGAACCGGCGTACACGGCTTTGCAGGCCGCTGCATGACCACTCTGCCACCCCGCCTGGGGTTATTGCTGAAACTATAGTGCTAAAACTACAAGGGGGAAAGCATATGCTTTCCCCCGGAATGTGGAGCGGGAGAAGAGTCTCGAACTCTCGACCTCAACCTTGGCAAGGTTGCGCTCTACCAACTGAGCTACTCCCGCAAAAACAGACCGCATTATTCAAGAAATGCGCCCACTTGTCAATGTAAATACCGCGACGGCGGTAACAAATGGGATTAGTTTTTCTCGTGCGTCGTCGGCGCGGCCATTTTTAAATAGTAAAACATCGACCATAAAGTCAGAATGGCGGCGATAACAATCAACCAAGTTCCAATGCGATGGCTATCAAACCAACCGTCGAATAATTTCTCGTGAATCAACAATAGCGTGATGGCAATCATTTGCGATGCGGTTTTCATTTTGCCAATCAACGATACCGCGACGCTTTTGCTCTGGCCGATTTTTGCCATCCATTCGCGCAAGGCGGAAATAGTGATTTCGCGGCCAATAATAATAAACGCAATCAGAATATCGACGCGATCAAGCCAGGCTAAAACGATGAGCGCGCCGGCGACCATGAGCTTGTCGGCGACCGGATCGAGAAACGCACCGAACGCTGACATTTGGTTAAGCACGCGCGCGAGATAGCCGTCGAACCAATCGGTAATCGCCGCCAACGCAAATAAACTCGCCGCGAGGAAATTTGCCTGGCGCGGGGTGAACCAGTCGCCTTGAAAATAAAATATCGCCATGAATAAGGGAATCATGACGATGCGCAGCCAGGTCAGCAGATTGGGTAGATTGAGTGGCATGGATTTTATGAAAAAAACTGTGTGACTGGTTAATGTAATTGTTGGTAGATCTTTTCTGCTAACGCACGACTGATACCTTCGACGGTTGCGAGATCATCAATACTCGCCGCTTGCACGCCTTTTAGTCCGCCGAATCGGGTCAACAATCGCTGCCTACGTTTCGGCCCGACATCATCAATTTCATCCAGCGCCGACACGGTACGCGCCTTGCCGCGTTTAGCGCGATGACCGGTGATTGCAAAGCGATGCGCTTCATCGCGAATCTGCTGAATTAAATGCAGAGCCGGATCGTCTGGCTTCAATTGTATAGCGTTTTTCGGCGCGGGAAAAATAAGTTGCTCCATGCCCGCTTTGCGCTCGACGCCTTTTGCGACGCCAACCAGCGCAATATCACTCAAGCCCAAATCTGCCATGACTTCCTGCGCAATGTGCAATTGGCCGAGGCCGCCGTCGATCAAGACTAAATCCGGCACCGCGCCCTCGCCAGCCGCGATTTTTTTATAGCGTCGCGTCAGCGCATCGCGCATCGCCGCGTAATCATCGCCCGGCGTGATGCCGGTGATATTGAAGCGTCGATACTGACTGCCTTGCATATCGCCATGATCGAACACCACGCACGACGCCACCGTCGCTTCGCCCATGGTGTGGCTGATGTCGAAGCATTCGATGCGTTGCGCGTTAGGGTTATCGACGAGATTTTGCAGCGCCAGCAGTCGCGCTTGCTGCGAATTTTTCTGCGCCAGTTTTTCGTTCAGCGCCAGCACGGCGTTTTTTTTCGCCATCTCTAACCAGATGCGCCGCTCGCCGACTGGCCGTGTGTTAATTTTTACTGTGTGCCCCGCCATCTCGCTCAACATTTGCTGAAGCGCATCGCTCTCTTCGTCCGTGTTCACCACCAGCACTGGCGGCACGGTGCGTTCTTCATAATGTTGGCTGATGAACGCCTGCATGATGTCGGCGTCGTCGAAGCCTTCGGCGTTTTGCGGGAACAAAGTCTTGTCGCCTAAATGCCGACCGCCGCGCACCATGACGATATTCACACACGCCATACCGAATGCGCTGGCGACGGCGATGACATCGGCATCGCGTATGTCCGCTGATTCGACGAATTGTTTGGATAATACTTGTTGCAAATTTTGTATCTGGTCGCGCAATTCTGCGGCTTGTTCGTAACGTTGTTCTTCCGCAGCTTTTTCCATATCGGCCGTTACCGCGCCGATGACATCTTTCTCACGGCCTTGCAAAAACAGGCGTGCGTTGTCGATGTCGTTTTTGTATTCGGCTTCGCTGATTTTGCCCACGCACGGCGCGGAGCACAAATGAATTTGATGCAACAAACACGGGCGCGAGCGATTGCTGAATACGCCATCGTCGCAAGTGCGCAACTTAAATACTTTTTGCAAAGTCTGCACGCTCTGCTTCGCTGCCCAGCCATTAGGGAACGGACCGAAATATTGGTTGCGCTTATCCATGCTGCCGCGATAGGTGCGGATCTGCGGATACTTATGGCCGGTGAGCATGATGTAGGGATAACTTTTGTCGTCGCGAAATAAAATGTTATAACGCGGCGACAAACCTTTGATCAGATTATTTTCCAGAATCAACGCTTCCGATTCGGAGCGCGTGACGGTAAATTCAATCTTCGCGATTTGCCCGACCATCAAGCTGATGCGCGGGCTTTGCAGATTTTTTTGAAAGTAAGACGTGACGCGTTTTTTTAAATCTTTTGCTTTACCGACGTACAGCACGTCATCTTTTGCCCCCAACATGCGATACACACCGGGCAAACTCGGCAAGGTCGGTAGGAAAGATGCGTAATCATAACTCATTGTTTATAATGAATTTTTTATCGTGACAAAAATGGCTTCGAACATAGCCGGCGTCAGCCGTTTGGTATTGGTGTTGTAGCGACTGCAATGATAACTATCGATGAGCCTCAAACCGTTCGGCATGTCATATTGCGCACCATGCTCGAAAGGAAAATTTTTTATTTTCACATCGAGCGCCATCAAGACAGCTTTGTGCGCCACGCCACCGAGGGCGAGTATCCAAGTATCTTTTTTCAGCGCCGCGAGTTCACGCCGCAGATAGCCATTGCATTGTTTGATCTCGTCCGTCTCCGGCTTGTTCCCCGGCGGCAGGCATTTCACTGCATTGGTGATACGACAATTGATCAGCTTGAGTTTCGCATCGGCGCGTACATGATTGGGAAATTCCGAGTCAGGGTGCACCGTCGTCGGCTGCGACGCGAAACCGAATTTATGCAAAGTTTCATACAGCAGAATCCCGGCGTGGTCGCCAGTGAACGGGCGTCCGGTTTGATTCGCGCCGTGCATACCGGGCGCGAGACCGACAATCAATAAACGCGGGTTATCTGCGCCAAACGGCGGCACCGGCTTGGCGAAAT
>JAYVJD010000229.1:0-3441 GCA_043769625.1 Pseudomonadota bacterium
CTTCAAATTTTTGCCGCTGACGACAAAATGAAAATGAATTTTGGTAAATACTTTAGGGTCAGTTTCGGCACGTTCGGCGGAAATTTCCGCCACACAACCCGTGACATCAGCCCGGCCTTTTTTCAAAATATGCATCACGTCGTAACTAGTGCAGCCGCCGGTTCCCATCAACACTAATTCCATCGGCCGCGGGCCTAAATTACGTCCGCCACCCTCTGGCGCGCCGTCCATCGTGACACTGTGGCCGCTGCCGGATTCGGCAACAAAACTGACCCCGTCAATCCATTTTATCGTGGTACGCATGCGAATGAATTCCTCAAATGATTTCGAAAACAAGCCTATCTTAATGCAATCCGAACGAAACTGTCGCGGGTCAAATTGGCCAACGTTTTCCCTGCCATATTCAACTAGGTTTGACAGCATAGGGTCAGGTCGCCTAAAATTCAGGGTTCTCTGTTTCAGCTTTGTCATTATTGCTTCACTTTTTGAAGCGCTTTTCAGGATAGTCTTAAAATGAAAACATTTTCCGCCAAAGGCCACGAAGTTCGTCGCGACTGGTTTATTGTAGACGCTACCGATCTGGTGCTTGGCCGCGCCGCCGCTAAAATCGCTCACCGCTTACGCGGCAAGCACAAACCCGAATACACCCCTCACGTGGATACCGGCGATTACATCGTCGTGATTAACGCCGAGAAACTGCGCGTTACCGGCACTAAGGCGCTGAACAAAAAGTATTATCGCCACTCCGGTTACCCCGGCGGTATCAGCGAAACTAATTTCCAGGACTTGCAAAGCAAGCATCCTGAGCGCGTGCTGGAAAAAGCCGTGAAAGGCATGTTGCCCAAGGGTCCATTGGGCTACGCCATGTTGAAAAAAATGAAAGTCTATAAGGGCAGCGCCCATCCCCACACCGCACAGCAGCCCCAAGCGCTGCAATTGAAGGATTAATATGATTGGTAAATTTAACTACGGCACAGGTCGTCGCAAAAGCTCCGTCGCGCGCGTATTCCTAAAGCCAGGCACAGGCAGCATTGTCGTCAACGAGAAGCCGTTGGACGAATATTTTGCCCGCGAAACCGGCCGTATGGTGGTGCGTCAGCCGCTTGAATTGACCAACCATATCGCCACCTTTGACATTATGGTCAACGTATTGGGCGGCGGCGAATCAGGCCAAGCCGGTGCAGTGCGCCACGGCATTACCCGTGCCCTGATCGAATATGACGCAGAGCTCAAAGGCACATTGAAAAAAGCCGGCCTCGTGACGCGTGATGCGCGCGAAGTTGAACGTAAAAAAGTCGGTCTGCGTAAAGCGCGCCGTCGTAAGCAATTCTCGAAACGCTAAGCGTTTCGGCGTCGCAAAAAGCCGCCTCTGGGCGGCTTTTTGTTTGCTACGGTTGCGTGGCTGCTTTATAGTGAACGATGCTTATTCGCGGGGTTTCTTCCCACTCGACGCGATTTTTGAAATGGAATGAGATGATTAAAGTCGGTATTGTAGGCGGGACGGGCTACACCGGGGTCGAGCTATTGCGTTTATTGGCGCAGCATCCGGAAGCTCAATTGGAAGTCATCACATCGCGTAAGGAAGCAGGGATGCCGGTCGCCGACATGTTTCCCAATTTGCGCGGGCACGTGAAATTGAAATTTACGTATGCCGTCGATGCGCCGCTGACAAAATGCGATGTCGTTTTTTTCGCTACGCCCAATGGTATCGCCATGGAAGGCGCGCGCGAGCTGGTCAAAGCAGGGGTGCGCGTGATTGACCTTGCCGCAGATTTTCGCATCCAAGATATTGCAGTCTGGGAAAAATGGTATGGCATGCAACACGCGTGCCCCGAGCTGGTTAGAGAGGCCGTTTATGGTTTGCCCGAGGTCAATCGCGCAGCGATAAAAACCGCGCGCGTGCTGGCCAATCCCGGCTGTTATCCGACGGCGACACAGTTAGGTTTTTTACCCTTAATTGAAAATAAACTTGTTGATAATCAACATCTTATAGCTGACGTGAAATCCGGCGTTTCGGGCGCGGGCAAAAAGGCCGAAGTGGCGAATTTGTTCCCCGAAGCAGCAGATAATTTCAAAGCCTATGGCGTCGCCGGTCATCGACATTTGCCCGAAATCGTGCAGGGATTATCGCGCGCCGCGGGCGAAAAAGTCGGTCTGACGTTTGTGCCGCATTTAACCCCGTTAATTCGCGGCATTCACGCCACACTTTATGCGCGTTTAACACAAGACGTCGATGTGCAAGCGCTGTTCGAAAAACGTTACGCCAACGAACCGTTTGTTGATGTCATGCCGCCAGGCAGCCATCCGGAAACCCGCTCGGTGCGCGCTTCCAATATGTGTCGCATCGCGGTGCATCGGCCGCAAGGAGGCGATACGGTGGTGGTGTTGGCCGTAGAAGACAATCTGGTCAAAGGCGCGGCAGGGCAGGCGGTGCAGAACATGAATATCATGTTTGGCCTGAAGGAAACCACTGGCCTGATGCAGATTCCTGTCTTGCCATGAAATATCTACGCCGACAAATGCGCGGTAAAATGGGCGTTCCTACGCAGCGCATCATGGTGCAAACCCATATCGCCTGGTATTGGAAGTGGGCCGCGTCGATTATCGCGCTGGCACTCATTATCAGCCTGGTGTGGTGGATGTTCGATGCCGGTCAGCGTTTCGCCGGATTTGACAAAGACGCGGCGCAAAAGCAATTAACCGAATTGACCGAAGCCAAGCAACAACTGACCGGCGAAAACGCCAAAATGCGCGTGTCGTTGACGGAGCTGGAACGGCAAGCGCAGATCGACAAATCGTCGCAAACGGAAATCACCAAAACGCTGACGCAACTGCAAGACGAAAACGCCAGCCTGAAAGAAGATTTGGCGTTTTTCCGCAGCATCATGTCCACCTCGGCTTCGCCGGAGGGCTTAAGTGTCTATAATTTCAAGATGGAGCCGGATGTGACGGCGAATGAATATCGCTATCGCATGATGCTGATGCAGGGTGGCCAGCGCGAAAATGATTTCAGCGGGCGCGTACAATTGGTCCTGAATGTCGTAATTAACGGCGCCCCGTCGGTGGTCACCATTCCTGAAGGGGAAAAAGACAAAACCGCCGGACTCGACGTGAATTTCAAGTATTATCAACGCGTCGAGGGGCGATTTAAGCTGGGCGAAGGCACTAAAATCAAAAGCGTACAAGTACGCGTGTTGGAATCACCATCGGGCCATGTCAAGCTGGCTCGCAATTTTAATATAACGTAGGAGCCTGATTATGTTCAGCAAAAAAGATGCAAAGACCAGTCCTATCGACAGCCTCATCGGCGCCGGATCTCGGATTGAAGGTAATGTGATTTTCAGCGGCGGCCTGCGCGTCGATGGCCACGTAAAAGGCAATATCACTGCTATGGGCGACAAGCCCGGCACATTAGTCCTGTCAGAGATGGCGAAAGTCGAA
>JAYVJD010000230.1:0-3407 GCA_043769625.1 Pseudomonadota bacterium
GCCACCCGCTATGCGAAAAATCTGTCCTCTTTCGTTGCTGCGGTACAGATTCGTTGCCTTGCGCTGTGGTTGGCTATCTCGTGACGACACTATCTAGGGTTTGCGAAATAATTAAATCGTTGAATTGTTCCGGTGAACGTAAATCGGTTTCCGCCAGCACGGTGAATTCGCGTTGCTTCGACTCGATACGCCCCGACGGGACTTCGACGTTTTGTTTGCGCAACGCCGTTTCGACATCCTGCACGGTCAAGTTGTACGCGGCGAGTCGATCGGAATCGATCCACAAGCGCATGGCATAACGGCGCTCGCCGCCAATGATGACGTTCGACACGCCGGGCAAGGTTTTCAGAATATCCGCCACATAACGATCGGCATAATCCGACACTTCAAGACCGCTGTTGCGATCGCTGGAAAATATCACCCAGATAATCGCTTGCGCATCGGCTTCGATTTTCGCCACGACCGAATCATCGGTTCCCGTAGGCAAGCGCGCACGCGCACGCGCGACGCGATCGCGCACATCATTCGCCGCCGAATCCGCTGTGCGCTCGCGCACAAACTCTACCGTGATCTGGCTGACTTCTTCGCGGTTGACTGATTTGATGGTCTTGATGCCTTCGATGCCCGACAACGAATCTTCCAGCGGCTGCGTCACTTGACTTTCGACCACTTGTGCCGACGCGCCCTTATACACGGTGCGCACCGAGACGACGGGATTATCGATGTTCGGATATTCGCGCACCGATAAACGTTGAAAGGCAATCACGCCAAGCAACACAATGGTTAAGCTCATCACAGTGGCGAGGACCGGGCGTTTAATGGAGAGATCGGCGAGATTCATGATTCATTACCTAAAATATTTACGCACTTCGGGCCGCGTTTGCGGCATCTATTTTCTCAACTCCTTCCGTCTTGATGGGGAAGGTTGGGATGGGGGTGAAATCTAATTGCGTAGTCTCTCAAAGTTTCGCCCCTACCCTACCCTCCCCCGTCAAGGGGGAGGGGATGTTCAGTTTTTACCAGTATTTGGTTTTTCTGTTGCAGCCGGTGGAGGCACCAATGCTTTTGTTGCAGTAGTTACGGACTCAGCTGGTTTCGCCGGAGCTTTATCGCTCCCTACAACCGGAACGCTCGGCGGCGGCCCGGTCATTACACCAAACCCATCCTGCAATTTCATTTGCCCATCGGTAACGACGACATCAGTCGCGACCAGACCCGACACGATTTCCACTTCGCCCTCGCTGCGTTTACCCGTTGTCACTTGTGTCAATTTTGCTTTGCCGTCGATGACGCGAAAGACAAAACTTTGTTGACCTTTCGGCACGATGGCTTGCTCGGGAATCAATATGGCATTGGCGTTGGTGTCCAGCACTAAACTGACACGCACAAACATGCCGGGGCGAAGTTTGCCGCCAGCGTTGGCAATACGCGCACGCGCCAGAATGGTTCGAGTTTGCTCGTCAATCGAAGGTTCAATCGCGTACACACTGCCGGAAAATTTTTCTTTCGGGAAGGCATCAACTTGCAGATTCACCACTTGGTTTTTACCCATGCGCGAGAGGAAAGTTTCGGGAATACGGAAATCGAGTTTGAGCGAATCGATGCTTTCCAGCCGCACGATATCCTGGCCCGGCGTGACGTATGCGCCGGGGCTTATTTTTCGCAGACCGACGACGCCGGCGAACGGCGCGCGGATAACTGTTTTCCCCATGCGCGCTTGATCTTCCGTTTGTTTGGCGGCGGCGCGGACGCGATTGCTGCGCGCTTCGTCCAAAGCTTGTTGGCTGATAAAACCTTTCTGAAATAAATCTTCTGCGCGCTCGACACGCTGTTTATTCAAACTCGCATCAGCGCTGCTGCCCGCCACCTGCGCTTGCGATTCAGCCGAATCCAGCGTGATCAATTTCGCTTTTGCGCTAACGCGCTGGCCTTCGTTAAAATGAATACCGGTCACGCGACCTGCGACTTCGGGACGAATCACCACCGATTCATTCGCCAATAAAGTTCCCACGGCAGAAATGTCGTTGGACACGTTGGCGATTTTCACCGGCACCGTGCGCACCGGCATGGTCGGCGGGCCTTTGGCGCCGGCAGGCGCTTGCGCGAACACTTGCCCCGAGGCGAGCAGGCAAAGCGATGAAAAATAAAGCGTTACATTTTTACTGCGGATAAAATACATAAGGTTTGGATTCAATCAATTGTAGGGAGTTCGGATCACATCGAAACGTGCGTGCCACTCATAACATCATAGCTTGATTAGGCAAGCTTGGCTTGAGCGGTTTAACCATCAATGCATTGCCGGCATATCGAGGGTGTTTCACCGCTTCACCCACCGGGCCGTTACATTTCGGTTCGTTGGTCGCGGCGGTCGGCAGTTACCTCGACGCGCGCGCGCATGGCAGCGAATGGCTAGTAAGGATGGGAGATCTTGATCGGTTTCGCAGCGTGCCCGGTGCAGCGGACGATATTTTGCGCACGCTAGAAGCATTTGGATTTGAATGGGATGGCGAAATTATTTACCACAGCGCGCGGGTGGATTTATACCAAGCCGCGCTGGAAAAATTACGCGGGCAAGATTTAATTTATTCTTGCGCCTGCTCGCGCAAAGCAATTGCCGACTCTTCTATCGCCGGCATTGATGGGCTAGTGTATCCGGGCACTTGTCGCGCAGGCATTCATTACGGCAACAAAACCGCCCGCGCATGGCGTATCCGCGCAGAAGAATATCTTAATATATTCAATGACTTATTAAATGGCGAGGGAGCACAGAATATTGCCCAAGAAATCGGCGATTTTGTTGTCTGGCGCGTCGATGACTTGGCCTAGTATCAACGCGCCGTAGTCGTCGATGATGCCGCGCAAGGCATCATGCATGTAGTGCGCGGCGCAGATTTAATCGCCTCCACGCCACCTCAGATTTATTTGCAGCAGAGGCTAAATTTGCCCACGCCGCACTATGCACATCTACCTCTCGAATTGCACAGCGACGGCGAAAAGCTCAGCAAACAAAACGGCGCAACCGCGCTGGATATCAAACAAACCGCGCCGACTTTGCTCGCTTCATTAAAGTTTCTCCGTCAGGCGCTACCTGACACTAATTTGAATCTCGAAAAACTGTGGGAATGCGCCATCTCACGAAGGTCACGCACATCCATATCTTTGCTCTGAAAAAATTTAATCTTTACTATTCCTGAACAACATCAATGCAATAATCACAAACACAATTTTGAATGTCCGCCTCTACCGATTGGCGCGTGGTGTAATATTATTCAAATTGCACGAAGTGGGTTCATCACTGAAGGACATTCGCCATGACTACGCTGGAAGTAAAGCTGGATTTACCTGATCGTCTCGCACGCGAAGCGCAAGCAGCGGGATTGTTGACGCCGAACGCTTTACGCAAGCTA
>JAYVJD010000231.1:0-20643 GCA_043769625.1 Pseudomonadota bacterium
CGTTTCAGGCATGCACCATTCCTCTGCAACTGATAAGTCCTATTTTGTTTAATCGATGGAGTCAGTACCGACAAGTAACTACTCCCACTTCAAAAACACCAATTCCTCGGCAGGTCAAATTTAGCGCCCTTGGGTTCATATTCGTAGCCATCCTAGCAGCACCTATATTAGTGCCCTCAATTTTGGGGGAGAGCTTTGCTAGCGCTGTATTACCGGTCCAGATTATTCTTATTGCAGCTTATCCAACGTTTATCAACCGAATTGCTGGCCTGCATCTAGCCGCAGCAGGAAATTTTCGCGCAAACTCATTCATTTCAGCTTTAAGAACATTAAGTGTTTTTTCTGGCTTAGCACTCACCACTTATTTCTCGACAGCTAATAATATGGTTAATGGCGCGGCCCTATCTTGGTTGGTAGGGGAAACCATCTCAGCGATTGCCGCCACCAAGTCGCTCAACATGAAAACCAATAAATCTTAAGGCAAGCTACATTCCATGATTGATTTAATAAAAAACATCTTTAGGGAATTTTGCGTTTGGGGCTACTATCGAATTGGCTGGATTCGTGCTGCCTTTCTCGGCGTTAAGCTTGACTGGAGAGCGAGAATTAGTCCATACGCAGAGATTAGAGGAGTCATATCAATAGGCAATACTGAAATAGGTCGGGATGTACAAATGGGGAGGGGTACTTACGCTGGATCTGGGCTTATCCAATCAGCCGAGATTGGAAATTATTGCTCTATTGGTCCCGAAGTTATTATAGGACCAACCGAACACCGACTTGATCACTGGACAACCTCTCCTTACGAAGCCAAGGATGCGGGAGAGCTTATAACCATTGCCAATCGTACGATGCTTAAGCCGATCATAGAGGATGGTGTCTGGATAGGTGCACGCGTAATAATATTGCGCGGCTGCCGCATAGGGAAACGCTCAGTAATCGCGGCAGGCGCCGTGGTATGCCAAGACGTTCCGCCTGGAGAAATATGGGGCGGGGTGCCCGCGAAACGCATTAAAAAGCTGGATAAGTCTTAAATTGGTCCAAAACTGACTATGTTAATTTCAGCATTTATCTTCATAATTATTGCAGCTCTTTGTTTCTGGGGGCTTTCGCCAAAGTACGTCAACTCAGGCACGGGAAGTAGACAAATTGGGCCAAAAAGCTTCGTTATTATTTTATTGCTTTACTGTATTCCTTTGCCATTGGCCGTCATATTGGGCAGTGAAGGAGGAGACATAAGCGAAAATTTAGAAACCTTTTCTTCTTGGTTACCTGAATCCCTATTTTTCACCAGTTTATTTTTGATCACGTTCACCTTAGTTTTTCGCTACCTTGATCGCGGCAAGGCATATCAAACGACCTTTCGATTACCAAGCTTGTTAGAAAAAAAGAAGTTTGTTTTTCTTTGGATATTTCTTTTTCTTTTAAGTATTTTTTTGTTGCAATGGTTGGCAAAAGATGTTGGGGGGATTTTCTCACTTGTACTTTCCGGCTACCGTGTAACCGAATTGTTAGTTGGGCAAGGTCACTTCGCAATTGCATTTGAATGGCTAGTCGCGCTCATAATTTTACTGATGTGCTATAGCATTGCAGCAAAAAGCAGGAGTTTGCTATGCGTTTCGATATGCTTGGCTGCCATAGAGATCGCTATGCTAGCGATAATGGGGCGACGTGCGATGCTTGTAGTAGTAATGTTTACGCTCTCTTATGTTGCCATTGAAGCTGGTTGGATAAAAAAGCCAAAAAAATTATTACTACCTGGGCTGGTGCTTTTTTTAGTCTTAAATTGGCTTGGCCTTGTTAGAGGCGAAAGTTATAGCGATCTTTCTCAATTATTTGGTGTATTAATTGAAAAAACAGCTAGCTTAGCCGAGGCCGAAGAGTTATTAGTTGGATTATTCTATACATTAACTCATGGCAACTTTGTTGTACCGTTCGAAACGCTACCGCAGATAATAAGCCATTTAGATCGGACGCAGGACTATTGGCTTGGGAGTACCGTCCCGAGGAGTTTATTGCTATTAATTCCTAACTTCCTAGTACCCGAACGTCCGTTGCCGCTTGCCAACTGGTATATGAGTGAGTTCTATGGTGGTGCACCACTAAATGAAGGCCGACAATTTTTTTTCCTAGGTGAGGCGTACTTAAACTTCGGCTGGTTTGGAGCCGTCATTTGGGGAAGCATGACCGCTAGTTTCTGGCATCTTTTCTCCCGCCCACAAAAGGGAGAGATTCGATATTGGAATTTAGCGCTGCGAGCTCTATTTTTTGGCAGTGCACTTAATTTCGTAGCGTCAGATACAACAGGATTTTTTGTAGGCTTTTTTAAGGGCTTTGGTCTCATTCCATTACTATTCGCGTTCGTAGAATATGCAAAATTACTCAAACAAAAAAATATTTAATCTTTGTATTTTACCTGCATCATTTCCAATTGGTCCCGTAGAAGGGTTCTTACATGACGAATTGCGGGCGCTCGCATCCCTCGAACATAAGCTTTTAGTCATCCCACTTAGGCCCCGTGGATTACGCCCAAGAAATTTACCAATGAGTGAATGCATCGGCTATGAAATAACGTCTTTATTTTCCTTAGATGTGTTTATAAATGCAATCCTTGGTTGCCTAACTAATTTTCAAAATATCTTCTTTTGGATAAAAAAAATATCCTCCATTGGTAAACTAAATCAGCGGATGAAAAATATCGCTGTGCTACCGAAGGCGATCTGGCTATCTCGTATGCTGCAACGAAAAAATATCCATCATTTGCACGCACATTGGGCGAGCACGACGGCGACATGCAGCATGATCGCAGCCGATTTAGCTGGAATTCCATGGAGTATGACTTGTCATCGCTGGGATATTTATGAAAATAATTTGTTAGCTGAAAAAAGTCGCCGCGCAAGCTTCGTACGATTTATTTCAGGACGCGGAATCGTTGATGCAGAATCTTTGGGGGTAGAAAAAACAAAGGCAAGGCTCATACACATGGGGGTTAATATCCCTATTGCTGATTTTTCTGTAGAAAAACAAACGTTCGAGGAATTCAGAATAATTTGTGCAGCGAACCTTATTCCAATCAAAGGACACAAATATCTTTTAGATGCAATCGCAATACTGAAAAATAGCAACCACAATATAGAACTTTATTTGGCGGGAAATGGTGAATTAATGCTTGAACTAAAAGCCCAAGTGATAAAATTGGGGCTGGAACATATTGTGCATTTCTTAGGACATTTGCATCACGACGACTTAATAGAAGAATATCGCAATAGACGATTCCAAATGTTTGTGTTACCAAGTGTTGATCTAGGTAATGGAGAACATGAAGGAATTCCTGTTTCTATAATGGAAGCAATTGCTTACGGCATGCCCGCAATTTCTACTCAAACCGGGTCTATAGAGGAGCTATTACCTCCTCAATTTGGCTTTACTGTGCCGCACAAAAATTCCCCCGCGTTGGCAAAATTGATTAGTCGCATAGCTTCAGATACTGCTTGGAGAGATCGATGTATAGCTGAGCAAAAGGAACTTCTGAAAGAGTGGACGTGTGATAATTCGGCGAAAAAACTAATCGCTGCTATTTCTGAATCATTTTAATAATCAGAAGTTTAACTCGTCGCATGGACTGGACAATTGGGGTACAAACTAACCAATATAGATATCTAGGTACCTACTAGGATCGCTACTTTTATGCAAAGAGTGCCATTAGGTAAGTTTTTTCACGCAATCGAATGAATGATGAATATTTTATATATCAACCACTATGCAGGCTCACCCCATCACGGGATGGAATTCAGGCCTTTTTATCTATCGCGTGAATGGGTTCGAGCCGGACATAATGTAAAAATTGTTGCGGGAACATTTTCTCATGTGCGTTCACACCAGCCTTCTCTTGATGGAAATTCAATTGAGAAACAGACAATTGAAACAATCGATGGCGTTGAATATTTGTGGCTGCCTACACCAGAGTATCAAGGTAACGGAGTCGGACGAGTACGTAATATTTGGGCTTTTGTACGCCAGGCTTGGATGAGAACTGCTGATTTTGTTAGCCAATTCAAACCAGATATAGTGATTGCCTCAAGCACCTACCCTATGGATATCTGGGTTGCGCGTCGAATAGCCAAGCAATCAAAGGCGCGATTGGTTTTTGAAGTCCATGATTTATGGCCTTTGTCGCCCGTCGAAGTGAATGGCATGTCTCCATACCACCCATTTATTTTGCTTTGCCAAGCTGCCGAGACTGCAGCTTACAGAGACTCTGATGTGGTTGTGTCGATATTGCCTAAAGTGCACGACTACATGGCCAAACGCGGCCTTGATCTAAATAAATTATGTATCGTCCAAAATGGCATCTCGCTCGAAGATTGGCAACGTGGCTTGCCCGAGTTAGATCAACAAATAACCAGCATTATCGAAGCGGCGCGCGAAGGGGGGAAACAAGTAGTTGGTTATACGGGATCTCATGGCTTACCCAACACGCTTGATACGCTACTTGATGCTGCGAAGATGTTACGTGATACGCCAATCAAATTTATTTTGGTTGGGGGTGGCCATGAAAAACCCCGCTTGAAGCAAAGAGTGATCGACGAAAACCTTTCCAATGTGCATATGCTCGACCCCATTCCCAAAGACCAAGTTCGTTCATTCCTTAAAGCTATCGACGTTGCATATATCGGCTGGCAAAATCTTCCGATTTACCGATTCGGAATCGCGCCAAACAAGCTTATGGATTACATGGCCGCTGGCTGCACGGTTTTACATTCGGTGAGCGCTGGTAATGATCCGGTAGCTGAAAGCGGTTGTGGAATTACCGTTCCGCCGGAGAGCGCAGAGCATATTGCGCAAGGATTAAAATCTTTGTTGGCACTGACCGCCAATGAACGCACCTTAATGGGGGAAAAAGGGCGGGTGCATGTATCAACGCACCATGACTATAAAGTTCTGGCTAAGCAATTTCTTGATTCGGTCCGTCCTACTACATCATGACCCCACCCAATAACCCACAACGATTGGAAAACGAACCGCATGAAATGATTAAGCGGTATGCTCGACGGGATGTTGGAGACAAGTATAGTTTTGCCAATGCTGATGTTTTGTACAGCGTTCTAGAACGCCAAAAAAAAACGTTCCCTTTACTTGCGCGCGCCTTTAAAACCAATAACTTCACTGGACTTACACTCACAGAAGTGGGCTGTGGTTCTGGCGGTAACTTGCTTGAGTTTTTACGCGCTGGTTTTGTCCCCGAACATGTCCATGGGCTGGAACTACTCAAAGAGCGCGTTATCGCTGCGCGACATACATTGCCGTCTGCGTTAAATATTTATGATGGTGATGCTCTTTCAGCGCCAATATTGCCGCTGTCTCAAGACATCGTATATCAATCCGTAGTATTTTCCTCTTTGCTTGATGATAATTTCCAAGCCGCTTTGGCTGAAAAGATGTGGTCATGGGTGCGCAAAGGTGGAGGGGTACTTTGGTATGACTTTATTTATGACAATCCGTCAAACCCGGACGTTAGATGCGTGCCAATAACACGTATTAAAGAGCTTTTCCCTGATGGAAAAATATCGATTAAGCGCGTGACGTTAGCACCTCCAATCGCACGCAGAGTTGGCGCCATCCACCCTTCGCTTTATAACGTGTTCAATTTTTTCCCGTTCCTTCGCACTCATGTTCTGTGCTGGATCGAAAAGACTTAGCACACATATTTTCCTCCGAATAATTCTGCGTATGTCGTTGCTACACTAAGGAAAATCTAACTTGATTCTTAAACGTTTATTTGATGTTCTTTTCAGCTTAATCGGCTTGGTTTTGTTGTCGCCATTATTGATATTGGTGGCGATATTGGTCAAGCTGGACTCATCGGGCCCCGCTATGTTTCGACAAGAGCGCGTGGGCTTGAATGGGAGGCTATTCAAAATACATAAATATCGAACAATGGTCGTCAATGCAGAGAAATTAGCTTTACAGATAACCGTAGGAGATGACGCACGCATAACGAAGGTAGGCCGTATAATCAGAAAATACAAAATCGATGAATTTCCCCAGCTTATTGATGTTTTTTTAGGTGATATGAGCATGGTTGGCCCGCGGCCTGAAGTCGCAAAATACGTTGCTCACTATCCTGAAATTTCACGCGAGTTGGTATTGAGCGTCCGCCCCGGGATTACTGATCGAGCATCGATTGAATACAAAGATGAGAATACAATTCTAGGGCAAACCAATGACCCTGAGTCCGCATACATCAAGCAAGTTCTGCCAGTAAAGCTCAGATTTTATGAAGCTTATGTAAATAACCGTAGTTTTTTGGGGGATCTCGGCATATTGTGGGATACCTTCGTAGCCGTTTTCTTCAGCAGAATTAAAAATTGAATTTAACGCCGCCCAAATCTTTAGATTTATCCTCTCTTACCGCGCAACTTCGTGGCAAGGCACTCGTTGCATTAATTCATGACATCCTTGTAGCAATATTGTCGTGGCTTGTCGCCCACCTATTACGCTTCAACTTGAATATCCCCGAAGATCAAATTTCCGCAATGATGAAAGGCCTATTAGTTGCAGTGCCTTTGCAGATATTCATGTTTTGGATTTTTGGTCTGTATAGAGGAATCTGGCGCTATACCAGTCTGCTGGATCTGGGGCGTATATTCGCCGCCGTATTTTTGAGTGCAATAGGTCTTTGGGTGGTAATGGTTATACATCATTCTGAGCCTGAAGTCCCGAGGTCGGTATTTTTACTTAACCCTATTTTGCTGCTGCTATCAGTCGCGGGAACTCGCATTCTCTTCCGCGCATGGCGTGAGTATAAGTCTTCCAGTACGCACTTCGCTGCGGGCAAACCCGTCATGGTTATCGGCGCGGGCAATGCGGCCGTTAGCTTATTAAAAGACTTAAAGCGCAGCCGCGAATGGAAAGTCGTCGGGCTGTTGGATGACAATGCTGGCAAACAAGGCAGAAACCTTCAAGGCGTGCGCGTTTACGGGCGCCTGGATGAGTTGGCGCAGTGGTCGCAAACTTTACAAGCCAAACACGCCATCATCGCCATGCCATCGGAATCTTACAACGTACGTCGCCGTGCGATTGAGTTGTGTACCGCCGCTGGTTTGAGCGCACTCACCGTGCCTTCGTATGAAGATTTGATCGGTGGACGTGTATCCATTTCGCAAATGCGCAAAGTCGAGGTGGAAGATTTATTGCGTCGCGACCCTATAGTGCTGGATAGCGCGGGTATCAAAGAACTAATTCATAATCAATGCGTGATGGTGAGTGGCGCGGGCGGCTCGATTGGCTCTGAGTTATGTCGGCAGATCGCTTTTTTTCAGCCTAGCTTGCTGTTGTTGTTTGAGTTGAATGAATTTGCTCTATATAAAATGGAACAGGAATTTTCAGAAAAATTCCCTGGCGTCCCGATTGTCAGCCTGATGGGTGACGTGAAAAATCGAGATCGCGTCAAACACATTCTCGAC
Organism: Pseudomonadota bacterium; assembly: GCA_043769625.1. Lineage (GTDB taxonomy): Bacteria > Pseudomonadota > Gammaproteobacteria > Burkholderiales > JBEEJL01 > JBEEJL01. The sequence goes on from JAYVJD010000231.1 coordinate 7,467, forward strand.
ACTTATCGTCCCAGCGTTATTTTTCATGCAGCGGCTTATAAGCACGTGCCATTGGTAGAAGAATCGAACGCATGGGAAGCGATACGCAATAATGTAATGGGGACCTACACCATTGCAAGCGAAGCGGTGGCGCATGACGTGAATAAATTTGTCATGGTTTCGACGGACAAAGCGGTGAACCCGACCAACGTGATGGGTGCATCTAAACGCTTAGCGGAAATGGTATGCCAAAGCCTGCAAGGGGCGGGCAAAACCAAATTTGAAATGGTGCGTTTCGGTAATGTCCTCGGCAGCGCCGGTAGCGTGATACCAAAATTCCAGGAGCAAATCGCTAAGGGCGGCCCCGTTACCGTGACCCATCCGGACATTATCCGTTTTTTCATGTCCATCCCCGAGGCGGCGCAATTGGTGTTGCAAGCGGGGCACATGGGCAAGGGCGGCGAAATATTTGTCATGGATATGGGCGAACCCATCAAGATCGTGGATCTTGCGCGCGATATTATTCGATTATCTGGCTTCACCGACGACGATATCAAAATCACTTTTACCGGATTGCGCCCAGGGGAAAAACTGTTTGAAGAACTGCTAGCGGATGACGAGCTAACCCGCCCTACGCCTCATCCTAAGCTGCGAATTGCGCGTGCGCGTGAGGCCGATGCACAATGGCTGGAGCAAATTAAGTTATGGGTTTTGCAATCTGGGGTGCAAGGCGATGAAGAAGTACGCACCGCTTTGAAAAAATGGGTGCCAGAATATGCGCCTCAGCCAGTCGATGTAAAAATTATTGTCCCTAACGCTTTGGTGTAGTTTAAAAACGCTATGAAATATCTTGTTACTGGTGGCGCTGGATTTATCGGTTCACATCTTGTGGAAACTTTGCTTGCGCAAGGACATCAGGTAAAAGTTTTTGATAATTTTGCTACCGGGAAAAAAGAAAATCTCGCACCTTTTTTATCGCCAAGATTAGAAATCATTCACGGTGACATTAGCGACGAGCCCTCGCTGCAAGCAGCGTGTGTGGGTATCGATGGCATTTTTCATTTAGCGGCCATTGTGTCGGTACAGCTTTCGATTGAAAAGCCTGCTGAGTGTTCGCGCGTTAACGCATTGGGAACGGTTAATGTTTTTGAAGCTGCGCGTAAGGCCAAAGTGCCGCGTGTGGTGTACGCGAGTTCCGCTGCAATCTATGGCGACAACACACGCTTGCCTTTGGCCGAAACAGAAATCCCCGCCCCGCTCTCACCTTATGGCATGGACAAATGGTATGGCGAACATGTTGCGCGGCTGTATGCCCATTTGCATGGCGTCGGCTCTGCAGGTATGCGCTTTTTTAATGTCTATGGTCCGCGACAAGACCCCAAGTCACCCTACTCCGGCGTGATCTCCATTTTTCTGGAAGCCGCGCGACAAGACAAAGAACTCACCGTTTTTGGTGACGGCGAACAAAGCCGTGATTTTATTTATGTGAAAGATATCGTCGCCGCGCTTTTACTGGCGATGAATCATCAAGGCAATCAAGCCGCCGTGTTTAATGTTGCAAGCGGGACGGAAATTACGCTCAACCAGTTGGTTGAAACGATGAGCCGATCGCTGCAAAAAACTATTCGTAAAAAACATCTCCCTCCGCGATCCGGCGATATCGTGAAATCAGCGGCCGATATTGTACTTATCCGCCAGAGATTAGGCTTTAACGCAAATCATAGTCTCGCCGAAGGGTTGAAGAACACGTACGAGTCCTTGCTGAATTAATGCCCGTCAACCGTGCATTGATTAAGATATCAATGCAACTATTTGATTATATTAAATAATTAACCTTATCTTTTTATCTTGGTTGGAGAAATGCTAGGTAGAATACTGTATAGCATTTGCGGGTATTCTCGCATTTTCACTGCTCTCTTTAATCTGTAGAATCCCGGAGTTCTTGCAAAGCAGTCAATCATTTTTTTAGCGTAATCAACTGGACTTCAACTATGAACACATCGACAAAAAAAATCGCCCTGATAACGGGTGTCACTGGACAAGATGGCGCATACCTCGCCGAATTTCTCCTGAAGAAAGACTACATCGTCCATGGCATTAAACGTCGTTCATCATTAATTAACACTGATCGCATTGATCATCTTTATCAAGACCCCCACGTCAGCACGCGTAATTTCATTTTGCATTACGGCGATATGACCGATTCATCCAGCCTCGTGCGCATCATCCAAGAAGTGCAGCCAGACGAAATTTATAACCTCGCCGCGCAAAGCCATGTGGCCGTGTCGTTTGAAGAACCCGAATACACGGCCAATTCCGACGCGCTCGGCGCGTTACGTATTCTCGAAGCGATGCGCATTCTCAAGCTGGAAAAGAAAACGCGCTTTTATCAAGCCTCAACTTCCGAGCTGTATGGTTTAGTGCAGGAAATCCCGCAAAAAGAAACCACTCCGTTTTATCCACGTTCGCCTTACGCCGTGGCGAAACTTTACGCTTACTGGATTACCGTCAATTACCGCGAAGCCTATGGCATGTACGCCTGCAACGGCATTCTCTTTAACCACGAGTCGCCATTACGCGGCGAAACCTTTGTGACACGTAAAATTACTCGTGCGCTGGCGCGCATTAAACTCAATCTGCAGGATTGTTTGTATCTGGGCAACATGGATTCATTGCGCGATTGGGGCCACGCTAAAGATTACGTCGAAATGCAATGGCTGATGTTGCAACAGGAACAGCCGGAAGATTTTGTTATCGCCACCGGTGTGCAATACAGCGTGCGCGATTTCGTCAACGCCGCAGCGAAAGAACTGGCAATGAAAATCCGCTGGGAAGGCAAAGGCGTGGATGAAAAAGCCTACGACGAAAAAGGTAAATGCATCGTGGCGGTTGATCCGCGCTACTTCCGCCCGACCGAAGTGGAAACTTTATTGGGCGACGCAACCAAAGCCCATCAAAAGCTCGGCTGGAAACCCAAAATTACCTTTGATCAACTCGTCGCCGAGATGGTGCGCGAAGATTTGAAATCGTCACAACGCGACGAGTTGGTGAAAAAGCACGGCTTCGCCGCCTACGACGGAAATGAGTAACCGTATGCAAAAACACGACAAAATATTTGTTGCCGGCCATCGTGGCTTGGTGGGTTCGGCCATTATGCGCAAACTTCAATCCAGCGGCTATGCTAACTTTGTTAACCGCACGCACAAGGAACTCGACTTGCTCAATCAACAAGCTGTTGAGCAGTTTTTTGCGCAAGAAAAGCCGGATCATGTTTTTCTCGCCGCAGCCAAAGTCGGCGGCATTCAAGCCAACAATATTTATCGCGCGGATTTCATTTATCAAAATTTGATGGTTGAAGCCAACGTCATTCACGCTGCCCACAAAAACAATGTGAAGAAAATGATGTTCTTGGGGTCGAGCTGTATTTACCCCAAGCTCGCGCCGCAGCCGATGAAGGAAGAGCATCTATTGACCGGCCTGCTTGAGCAGACCAATGAACCTTACGCGATCGCCAAAATTGCTGGCATCAAACTCTGCGGCGCTTATAACGCGCAATACGGCACCAACTACATGAGCGTGATGCCGACCAATATGTACGGGCCGGGGGACAATTACGATTTGAATAACTCGCATGTGTTGCCCGCGCTGATGCGCAAGATGCACGAAGCCAAACAGCGCGGCGATGCAGAAGTCGTGGTCTGGGGCACCGGCTCACCACGGCGCGAATTTTTATATAGCGACGACCTCGCCGATGCTTGTGTGTATCTGATGGAGAACCACGATGCAAAATCGGTTGGCGAATTCGTCAACGTTGGCGTCGGGCATGACATCACCATCAAAGAACTCGCCGGTCTAGTCGCGCAAACAGTCGGCTTTACCGGCAAGCTCGTGTTCGACACCAGCAAGCCTGACGGCACACCACAAAAATTATTGGATGTATCACGCCTGAATAAACTCGGTTGGCACGCTCGCACCGAGATGAAAGTCGGCTTGCAAAATGCCTACGCGGATTTTCAACAATCATTACTAACTGTATAATAATTTGGTACCAGGCCGATTGATTTTTTGAAAGTCACCATGTCAGATAATTTTATTCCATTTTTCCTGCCGGAAATCGGCGAAGCTGAAATTGCTGAAGTAGTAGATTCAATTCGATCAGGCTGGATTACTACGGGCCCCAAAACCAAACGTTTCGAACAAGATTTCGCGGATTTTCTTGGCGGTGGCTTACACGCCATCTCGGTCAATTCTGCGACTGCTGGTTTGCATTTAGCTGTAGAAGCAATAGGAGTAGGCGCTGGAGACGAGGTCATTACAACCACCCACACATTCACCGCTACGGCTGAAGTGATTCGGTACGTCGGCGCGCATCCGGTATTTGTTGATATCGATCCGGCTACGCAGTGTATTGACCCTGTTCTCATTGAGGCTGCCATCACGCCAAAAACCAAGGCCATAATGCCGGTTCATTACGCGGGTATGGCAGCAGACATGTGCGCGATCATCAAAATCGCCAAGAAACACAAACTAAAAATCATTGAAGACGCGGCTCACTCCTTGCCGACCACATGCGATGGAAAGCTTATAGGAACGCTAGACAGCGATGTAACCGTATTCAGTTTTTACGCTACCAAAACCATTACCACTGGTGAGGGTGGAATGTTGGTGACGCGCGACGAGGCAATCGCCAAGCGCGCTCGCATTATGCGTTTACATGGAATGAACCGTGATGCTTTCGATCGCTATACATCTAAAATCCCGTCTTGGTATTACGAGATTGTGGCGCCCGGCTTTAAATATAATATGACGGATATCGCCTCATCACTAGGCATCCACCAACTAAAACGTGCGTGGGAATTCCAAAAGCGCCGCCAGTTAATGGCTGAGCGATTCGATGCAGAGCTCAAAGGCTTACCGTTGATTTTCCCACCGCGCCCGTTGAACGGAGACCTTCATTCCTGGCACTTATACGCAATCCAAATCAAACCTGAAGCTAAAGTTAATCGCGACGATTTCATCCAAAAAATGTCCGATGCAGGCATTGGCTGTGGGGTGCATTACATCCCTCTTCATTTGCAACCTTATTGGCGTGATACTTACCACCTCAAGCCTGAGCAATTTCCTCATACACACAAACTATTTCAAGGCACTGTCAGCTTACCGCTATATACCAAGATGACAGATGAAGAGCAGACGCGTGTGATCAAAACGATACATAATATTCTCGGTTAAACCTACACGAAGCGTTCTGTACAATTTTGGGCTAATACAATTGATTAGCCTGAAATATTCGGTCTTCAATAATTTTGTATCGTATTACCTGCCATACTGAATGCGATTTACAAACAAACGTGTCAGGTGCCATGCCGCTATCCGTCATCATCATCACCAAAAACGAAGCCGCCTCGATTCGGCGCTGCGTTGAATCGGTGGGTTGGGCCGATGAAATTATTGTCGTTGATTCGGGCAGCACGGATAACACCGCCGACATTTGTAGTGAGCTCGGCGCGAAAGTCACCCTCACCGCTGATTGGCCCGGCTTCGGCCCACAAAAAAATCGCGCGCTCGATCTCGCCTCACACGATTGGGTGTTGTCGCTTGATGCGGATGAATGGGTGACGCCGGAATTGCGCGATGAAATTTTGACGACACTGAATAATCCTGGTGCTGCCGCTTATCAAATGCCGCGACTATCCAGTTTTTGCGGCACCTATCTCAAGCACGGCGGCTGGTGGCCCGACCATATCGTGCGTCTGTTTCGCAAAAGTCAGAGTCGCTTCAGCGATGATCTCGTGCATGAGCGCGTAGTGGTGACGGGCGAGATTGCCACGTTGCACAATCACCTGATGCACGAATCGATGCGCGACCTGGATCACGTGCTGGGGAAAATGAATGCTTACTCGACCGCTGGCGCCAAAATGATGTTGGCGAAGGGTCGGCGCTCGTCGCTGACTACGGCGCTGCTGCGTGGTACATGGGCCTTTTTCCGCGCCTATATTTTGCGTACGGGTTTTCTCGATGGCAGCGCGGGGTTTGTGCAGGCCGTGGCGCATGGTGAAGGGACGTATTATCGTTATCTCAAACTGGCACAATTACAAGCTGCCGCTACCAAATCGGATCGCTAATGCCCGCTGAGCCGATCCACATTATCGAACCTACTTTGCGCGATGAAGCCGGCCATTGCCACAGTCTGATTGCCAATCTGGCCGCCTGCACCAATCGGCCGCCGTTGATTGTTTGGGGCGATAAGCAAATGCAATTGCCACAACTTTCGCAATTACCCGGGTTAAAACTCGAAAGCTATTTTTCTCGTCGGCTGCGCCGCGCACAAGCGTATTTTTTATTTCGTCGCTTACTCAAGCGGCCGGGCAAAATTTTTATCAGCACCGCCGGGCGCACCGATATGCAACTCATGCATTGGGCGGCTGGCAACATGAAGCACACCAATAAAATATTTTTTTATGTGCATTGGTTAAATCTGAGCGCAGAAAAAAAACGCCAACTAAAAAAAATCGCCCAACGGCGGCCGGAATTTAATCTACTCACCACCACCGAAAGCGCGGCAGAAAATTTGCGCGCTTGCGGTTTTGAATCCGCCAAACAAATTCCTTATCCCGTCGCGGCAAGCCGCACGACAACGCAACATGCGTTTCGCTATGTGCTGATAGCCGGCGCAGCGCGACAAGATAAGGGAATATCGCAAGTCATTGATTATATTAATATTTTAAGCGAATCGAAAGCAGCGATTCCGGTCGTCATCCAAACCTCGGCCGAACATTATGGCAAGTTGGATGAGCTAACGCGCGCGGAAATAAATAGGTTAGATACGATTCACTACGCGCCGCTAACTCGACAACGCGAGACCTTATCCACTGATGCCTATCGCGATTTATATGATGGCGCGATTTGTTTGCAGCCGTATGATCCGATTGATTTTGCCGATCGCGTCAGCGGCGTGACCCTCGACGCATTGCGCGCTGGTGCGCCGGTGATCACGACGGATAACACCTGGATGGCGAATATTGTGAAGCGATTTGACGCGGGCGTGGTGTTGAGCGATCGCAGTGCGCCGAGCATTCAACGCGCGGTTAACACCATTCATGCGCGTTATCAGGACTATCAAGCCAATGCACGCAAAGCGAGCCATGCGCTGGAAAAAGAAAACAGCGCGCAGCATTTAATCGATGCCTTGATGTCAGCGAAATAAACCGGCTCTACTCAACCGTAGCCGTCTGCTGAAATTGAATCCGATGTAATTTTGCATACAACCCGTCACGCGCGATGAGCTCGTTATGCGTACCGACTTCCGCAATCCGTCCTTGATCCAGCACCACAATGCGATCGGCTTTTTCAATCGTCGATAAACGATGCGCGATCACTATCGTAGTGCGGCCTTGCATCAGCGTTTCCAAGGCCGCTTGCACATGCCGTTCGGATTCACTATCGAGGGCAGACGTCGCTTCATCCAATATCAGTATCGGTGCATTTTTCAACAAAGCGCGTGCAATCGCCAAGCGCTGCCGCTGGCCGCCGGACAAGCGCAAGCCTTTTTCGCCAATCACGGTTTGCAAACCTTCGGGTAAGGCGCGCACAAATTCCATCGCGTGCGCGGCCTCGGCAGCGCGTATGACGTCGGCTTCGGATGTGCTGGCGAGAGAACCATAAGCAATATTGGCTGCCAGCGTGTCGTTGAATAACACCACATCCTGGCTCACCAGCGCGATGTTGGCGCGCAGGCTGGCGAGCGTCAGCGCAGAAATATTTTTACCGTCGAGTTTGATCGCGCCGGATGTTGGCTGATAAAAACGCGGAATCAAATTGACCAGGGTGGTTTTGCCGCTGCCTGATGCGCCGACCAGCGCGATGGTTTCACCGGGCTCGGCGTAAAGCGTAATATCGTTGAGCGCGACTTTGCCATCGGCGCGATAGTTAAACTGAACCTGCTCAAAATCCAGGCGTCCTTTTGCGCGACCCATCGTGACCGTGCCGGTGTCAGATTCGGAGGATTCATCGACCAAGGCAAATACACTTTCAGACGCGGAAAGACCGCGTTGCATTTGCGCATTCACTTCGGTGAGGCGCTTCAACGGCGCGAGCAACATCATCATGGCGAGAATAAACGACACAAACTCGCCGACGGTGGTTTTATCCGCCAGTGATTGCTGTGTGGCGAGATAAACAATAATCGCGACGGCAACCGCAGCGGTAATATGCACCAACGACGAAGTGGCCGCCGATGCGACATCTTGCTTGAGGTTAAAACGGAACGCGCGTTCGGTGCCGTCGGCAAAGCGTGCCGCCTCATAATCCTGCCCGCCAAATACTTTGACTACGCGTTGACCATCGACCGTTTCGCCCAGCACATGCGTCATATCGCCCATGGTTTTTTGCGCTTCGCGGCTATTGCGACGCAGGCGTTGCGCGAATTTGATCACGATAAAGGCCATGATCGGCGTCAGCGTGAGCGAGATTAGCGTGAGTTTCCAGTTGAGGTAGAGCAGCCATCCGACCAAGCCGAGAATGATCAACGAGTCTTTGACGATAATCGTCACCACGCTCGTCGCAGCCGAGGCGACTTGGGTCACGTCGAAGGTCAATTTGGAAACCAGATTGCCGGTGGCGTGGTCGTCGTAATATTTGGTTGGCAAGGTTAATAATTTACGAAACATTTCGCTGCGTAAATCTTTGACTAAACGATTGCCGACCCAGCTAATCCCGTACACGCTGATGTATGAGGAGATTCCGCGCACGATAAAAATGGCGATCAACGCCAGCGGCACCAGATTAATTAGGGTGGGATCTTTGGTGACAAAGGTGCCGTCAAGCATCGGTTTCATTAGCGCGGGAAGTGCGGCTTCGGTCGCGGCCGATAAGGCCATGCCAATAATCGACAGACCGAACATGCGCCAATGCGGGCGCACGTAGCGCAGCAGGCGCGCATACAGCGCGCGGCTGTTCATGCCTTCAGACATGCGCGGCCGCCATTGAGTCTTCGCTGATTAATATAGAGTTTTTCACACGGCGATTATAACCTATGCCGTGCACCGCGCTGCTATCAGCAGCCTATTTTGCCTGCCATTCAAGGCCGGCAAAAAATCGGCGTCCGCTCGTGTTATAGCCTTGCGCGAGTTCATAATTTTTATCGTTGGCATTGTCGATGCGCGCTTGCAGGTGGAGCGAATCTGCTAATTTCATGCGCGCAAATAAATGCAGGAACGCATAGCCGCCCATACGATTTTCCGGCGCGTTATTGATCGAATCATAACGTGCGCCGCTCGCAACCACCTCGCCGCCGTATTGCACGCTGCCGTTTTGATAACTGGCACCGAGGCTGCCGTAGCGGCGCGCGCGACGCGGCAGTTGATTACTGCTGGCGTCGTCCATCGCTTGCTGCCAAGTTAGGTCGGCGTGTACGCTGAGATTATTTTTTGTTTCGCTTAGGCGCAAACTGGTGCCGGTGATGCGCGCGTGGGCGAGGTTTTCCACTGTGCTAAAGCTGGAATTGATGACAATCAAATCATCCAATCGGTTGCGGTAATGGGTGAGACGCGCCGTGCTAGCGCCTTCGCGATATTCCAGCGCGGCCTCAAGATTGCGCGAACGCTCGGGCTTGAGATTTGGGTTACCTTGATAACCGAACGCGGCGGGATAATACAAATCGTTAAAGCTTGGCGCCTTGAACGCTGTGCCTGCATTGAGCAGGCCACGCAAACCTGGTTGGACTTGGTAAGCATAGGCCACGCTCGCCACGTTGTAAGCGCCATAGCCGCTGAGTTGGTCATGGCGTGCGTTGAGTTGCCATTGATGCGTGTTGAGTTGTTGCATCACGCCAACATAGACGCCCGAAACATCACGCCGTGTCTGGCTGAATAAGGTATCGCTATCGACTTGTTGGCGCGTCAGATCCGCACCAGCGCTGATGGTGCCGAATTCGCTCTTGACGCGATTTTCCCATTGCAATTGCGTTTGCGTGGTGGCGAAGCGGCTGGCAAATGCGCCGCTGGTGTCGAGCTTATCTTGGCTACGCGCGATTCGAATCAGCGAATCCCAGCCGCTGGTGAAGCGGTTATACGATTCGAATTTCATTGTGTCGAGCGTCTGCCGATTGATATCGTCGCTGCTTGCGTCGCCGTCAAAATGGGTCACAGCATGACTGCGCAGATACGCTACCGAGAGCAAATGATCGCGCGAAATTTCGTGCGATACACCAAGGCGGAAATTTTTATTTCGATACGGATCGCGATCCGGATTAAAGCCAAACGCAACGCGTTCGTTGGTCGCGGAGCGATTGTCGCTGTTGGCAAAACCCGCGCCAAATTGCAATTGCGTAGCGTCGATTTTACCGTTGTAACTCATTGAATAATTTGAATTTTTTTCCGAACCAAACAGCGCGCTCAAATGTAATTTGTCGCCCGCAAAATGACTGCGATGGGTCATGATATGGATCACGCCGCCGATTGCATCCGCGCCATATAAACTGCTCGCGGCGCCGGACAAAATTTCAATGCGTTCGATTTGGTTGAGCGGAATGTGCTCTAACGCCGTGGTGCCCGATGTCGCCGAATTCACCCGCACACCATCGACTAAAATTACCACGTGATTGCTGTTCGTCCCGCGGATAAAAATGCCGCTCGGTTGCCCAGCGCCGCCGGTGTTACTGATTTCAATCCCTGCGCGCGACTGCAACAGCGATGTGAGCGATCCGCCAGACGATCGCGCGATATCATCTGCGTCGATGATTTGCACGTCAGATAAAGCGCTGGATAATTTTTGCGGGATACGATTAGCAGTCACAATAATCGGATCCATTGATTCAACTTGTACTTGCGCAAAAACAGATTGGCTCAGCGATAACAACATAACAGCGGTAACGCGGACGGTTAAAGACATGATTCCCCTAACTAAAAATTGCTTAAATCAATGAGCAGGGGGAATCGAAACGAAGGGACACATGGCGAGCGAGTGCGCCAATGCTACCGCATCGGCTGCATCCCCGCAGCGCTTCGGTTGCGTGTTTGGCCGGTCTCCGGGCTGCAAACGGCGATGGAAATATTCCTTCGCGGCCACTCCGCCTTCCCAAGTTAAAAACTCAGTGGCAAAAATGGAGGGGTTTCGTTTGCTTACCGTTGCGGGGGCAGCACGGATTAGGTTGAATGAAATCAATCCTTTCCGTTTCCCGTTTAACACTGGGGTTGAAACCAGCGCACCAAACACGCTTGAACTGTAACGGCTTTTGCCGAAATAGGCAAAAAATCAGTGCAAAAATTCACAAAAATAAGTTAAAAATATTATTCACAATACGTCGTAGTTGTTTGACCTGAATGACTTTTCTAAATATAGTTAGCCCATGGACCACGAAATTTCCGACCTTGAACAGAAACTCACGCAATTTGCCCAATTATTCAAGCAAATGCGCGCAGAAAACATCGAATTGCGCCAACAATTATTGGTGAAATCCGACGAAGCGACACGCCTGAATACCAAGGTCGAGGCCGCGCGTGCGCGCCTCGAGGCCCTGCTGGAACAAGTGCCGGAGACCCTCGCATGAGCCAAGACAAAGCCAAGCCAGAAGCGGCCAAAGCACCCGCCGCGAAACCGATGGATATCAACATCATGGGTCGCGGCCTTAAAGTCGCTTGCCCGGTTGGTGAAGAAGCACAACTCGCTGCGGCGGTGGATTTTCTCAATCAGAAAATGCAGGAAATTAAAGACGCGGGTAAAGTCGTCAGCATCGATCGCATCGCTATGATTGCCGCTTTAAATATCGCGCACGAATTGCTCAAATCAAAATCCGGAAAAAATTTACTGGACAGCAGCGAATCAAAGCGTAGAATAAATTCTATGGGTAAGATGATTGATGAAACCATAGCCGAGCAAGATAAGTTATTTTGAAATTCTGGTGTCGCGAAAGCGATGCCAACCCGTTGTCCCCTGCTGTGTTCGTTAGGGCTTTAATTCTTTGAACCAATGTCTGTTGACTAGGTTGTCGGCAATATAGCGCTGTTGTGATCGTCCCACGCGGATGAACCTGATGTGCCCCGCTGACAACCCTCTTGAACCCAGGTTCAAGATGCCGGTCCGACGGCATAAGCGGGGGGCTTTACAGCAAATCGCAGACCGAGGTCTGCGATTTTTTTTGCCCCAATTTCGCGTATCATTTCCGAATAATACTGGAGGAAAAAATATGCGCTTTTGGCTAATGAAATCCGAACCATCCGACGTCTCAGTGGACCACCTTGCTGCCATGCCGAACAAAACCGTCGCCTGGTACGGCGTACGCAACTACATGGCGCGTAATTTTATGCGCGACCAAATGCAAGTCGGTGACGGCGTATTTTTTTATCATTCAAGTTGCTCCGAGCCGGGCATCGCCGGCATCGCCAAAGTGAGCAAGCTCGCCTACCCCGACGCCACGCAATTCGACAAAAAATCGAAATACTTCGATGAGAAAGCTAACGCTGAAACACCGCGCTGGTTTAATGTTGAAGTGAAGCTGGTGAAAAAAATACCGTTGATTGCGTTGTCTACTTTGCGCGAACAAAAACCACTCGAAAGAATGATCATTCTGCAAAAAGGCAACCGGCTTTCAATTACACCGGTTGATCCTGCCGAATGGGAATTCATCACCGCTAAGTTGGTGAAGTAATTTCCTGCCAAACCATTCTCGCGTTTGGCGCTCAGCCCATTCATCGTGGGAATAAACATCAAGCTGCGCCGCGCGAAATGCCGTGCGCATAAAACTGCCTGATGTAAAATCACACCCTTACACTGAAAATAATAGAGTAGGTTTTGATGGATATGTGGTTATTGGTTTATCTCGGCGTCGGCGGCTTGGTCGGGTTTATGGCGGGCTTATTCGGCGTCGGCGGCGGCGCAATGTCGGTGCCGATATTCGTCATGATGTTCACCGCGCAAAATTTTCCTAAAGAACATTTAGTCCACGTCGCCCTCGGCACTTCGCTGAGCGCCATCATGTTCACTTCGCTTTCCAGCCTGCGCGCGCATCATCAACACGGCGCGGTCAATTGGACGATCGTCAAACAAATGGCGCCGGGATTATTGCTCGGCACCTTTCTCGGCTCGCAAATAGTGTCGTTTCTACCGACAAAAGTACTCACGGCAGTATTCGTTGTTTTTATTTACTATTTATTCATCAGCATGCTGCGCAAAAAAAAGCCCGGCTCCACGCGCGTCATGC
>JAYVJD010000232.1:0-3344 GCA_043769625.1 Pseudomonadota bacterium
TCTCGCGCATGCATGTGCAAAAAAGTTGGGAAGCGATCATGAACGCGCCACTGATGCTCGACGATGTGGTGTTGGCCGAGTGGATCTGGGCGGCGAGCAAAAGCGTGTTGTCCGGCACCGCGATCTTGATCGTCATCTGGATACTCGGCCTCACCCATTCGCCGCTAACGTTGTGGATTCCATTGCTCGCGCTGCTGATCGGTATTTGTTTTTCCGGCATGGGGCTCATCATGACGGCCTTGTCGCCGAGTTATGATTTTTTCATGTTCTACTTTACCTTAGTGATTACGCCGATGACCTTATTGTGCGGCGTATTTTTTCCGGTGTCGCAATTACCGCGCGGATTCCAAATCGCCTCACAGTTTTTGCCACTGACACACGCCATCGACATTGCACGACCGTTGATCAACGGTATCGTACCGGAGAATATTTTGCTGCATGTGTTTGTGTTATTGGCTTATGGCATCGTCGGTTTTTACGTCGCCTTAGTGATAATTCGCCGTCGATTATTAAAATAGTAACTATATGATTTAATTGAGTTATTTTATGATATATATTAAAGTCGCACACATCGTATTCATGGTCGCCTGGTTCGCCGGATTATTTTATTTGCCGCGTCTCTACGTGTACCACACGCAAGCAGATGACGCGATCAGCCTCGCGCGTTTCAAAATCATGGAACGCAAATTATTTTTCGGTATCATGACGCCGAGCGCGATACTCACCATCATTTTAGGCCTGAGCTTATGGTTAGGTTACGGCATCACCGGCAAATGGATGCACGCCAAATTATTTCTGGTGCTGATTTTAATCGCGCATCATATTTATCTCGGCAAGCTGATGCTCGACTTCAAACACGACCGCAACAAACATAGTCACGTTTTTTATCGTTGGTTGAATGAAATTCCTGCACTGCCGGTGTTGGTCGGTATTGTGTGGCTGGTGGTGGCGAAGCCGTTTTAACGCTTGTTCGATGCAAAAATATTATTCGCTACGCGATGTAATGGCGAGCGTCCCCTCCCCTTCAAGGGGAGGGGTAGGGTGGGGATGGGTGTAAGATTGTGGTATTGGTGATCTTAGCTTTGCGGTTTGAATTACTTTGCCGGGGTAGCCCGGCGGCTAGTCACTTTTTTTTTGCTTCGCCAAAAAAGTAACCAAAAAAAGCGAACCCGCTGCGCTGCCTTTTATTTTTTGATTTGTCGTCGCCACTATTTTTGCGCTGGATCGGGCGGCGAGAAAACTCGCTGGAACTTGCAATTGATATTTGAATAACCGCGTAGCTCAAACAGGTTCTCGCCGACAGCCCCCGATCCATCACAAAAATATCGTCGGCGCAGATGGGTGAGCGATTCTCTCTCCGATTCATGTAGGGTGCGCCGTGCGCACGCGTTGCGGTGGCTCAGACTACATGCAATCTGATTGAGATAGGCGCTATCTCCCCTTGAAGGGGAGGGGATATTGCAATAAAGTAGGGCGGGTTAGACCCGCCCTATGAATTTTGAGAAAGCTTTGCTTTGAACTCAGCCCCCAAACATCTCACCCTATTCCTCAACCTCGGCCACACGCTCGATCACCTGCTCATGCTGGTGTTTACCACAGCGGTGATTGCGATGGCGCCGCAATTCGGCAAAACCTACGGCGAATTATTAACCTTATCGCTCGGAGGATTTATCGCTTTCGGTGTGTGTTCATTGCCCGCCGGTTGGCTGGCTGATCGCTGGAGCCGGCGTAACATGATGGCGGTATTTTTTTTCGGCATCGGCGCGTCGGCGATACTCACCGGCTTCGCGCAATCGACGGCGCACATCGTCATCGGCCTCACCCTCATTGGTATCTTCGCCGCGATTTATCATCCGGTCGGGATCGCCATGCTGGTGAGTTATTCGGATACAGTCGGCAAGACACTCGGCGTCAACGGCGTGTATGGCAACATCGGCGTCGCCTTCGCTGCGATTTTGACCGGCGCATTATGCGACGCTTACGGTTGGCGTGCGGCGTTTTTTGTGCCGGGCATCATGGCGGTTATTTTCGGTGCGTTGTTTATTTTCCTCGTACCTGCGACTTTGCCTGCGCCGCATAAATGCGCCGCCAAACATCTGAGCATGAGCAACGGCGACATGCGCAGAATATTCATCGTGCTCATGCTGGCGACGATCTGCGGCGGCATCATCTTCAACGCCACCACCATTTCCATGCCCAAGCTGTTTGACGAACGCCTGCGCGCGCTGACGCAAACCACCACCGGCATCGGCACGCTAGTCGCGGGCGTGTATCTCTTCGCCGCCATGGCGCAATTATTGGTCGGCAGCATGCTGGATAAATACCCGCTACGTAATATTTTCCTCGGCATCGTCGCGCTGCAAGCGCCGCTACTATTCCTCGCTGCCAATATGCAAAATTACGCCATGCTCGCCGTCGCCCTCGCTATGATGTTTTTCATCTTCGGCCAAATCCCTATCAACGACGCCATGGTCGCCCGCTACGTCAGCAACGAATGGCGCTCGCGTGCCTACGCGCTACGCTACCTCGTCTCCTTCAGCGCCAGCGCCACCGCCGTGCCGTTGGTCGCGTATTTGCATCGCAGCGGCGGCGGGTTTGAGCAAATATTGTTGGTGTTGGCAGCGTTCGCGCTGGTGAATTTTATTGGGGCGTTGAGTTTCCCGGCGTTGCGGAATAAGCCAATTGTTTCAGGTGAACCAGTAATCGAAGTGTAGATGGGCGCAGCCCATCGGTTTACTTTAATTTCGTTTGATGGGTTGCACTACGCGGGCTTATTCATCTGACTCAAGTTGAACATCACTTTTTCCTATATTGCAGGGCAGACAGAGAATTTGAAGGTTTTCAAGAATTGTTTCCCCTCTGTTGCTCCAAGGAATTATGTGATCAACATGAAGCTTAGCTTCACTAGAACTAGCTCCGCAAAGCCGACACCGTGCTCCATCTCGCATTAAATGTTAGAACTCGCAAGGCGCAATGAACAACGTGAATTGCGCCGCATGAAACTCTTAGAGCGCCAAAACGTATTAGAATAAAATTCATTTCCGAAATTTACATTCGGTGCAATTCGCTTTACTCATTGCACCCTAAAAATCGTGAGACGAAAAGAGAATCGCTCACCCATCTGCGCCGCCACTATTTTTGCTGCCTGTCAGGGGTCGTCGGTGAGAACCTGTTTGAGTTACGCGGTGATTGAGATTTGAATTGAAGGTGAGAGCGAGTTTGTGCTCGACGCCCGATAGACAGCAGAAAAAGCGGCGACAGCAAACCTAAAAACAAAAGGCAGCGCGGCGGGTCCGCTTTTTTTGGTTACTTTTTTGGCGAAGCAAAAAAGTGACTAGCCGCCG
>JAYVJD010000233.1:0-20445 GCA_043769625.1 Pseudomonadota bacterium
TGATGAATCTGCCCGCTAGGCAAGCCCTGGCTACGGCCAATACGCTTGAGCGGAATGCGCGCAAGATGCAGGCTGGCTTGAAAGGCCAGACCTGAATCAACGCTAGTAGAAGTAGGATTAAAATTCACTGCTGGCTCAGGCAATTTTATTTATGCACATAGTAGCGCGATATGCCCGAAGACACCAACCAGTATAAATATGGGACTTAATTACCCAACAAAGCTTTTTTCAGACTCGCTTGCACCGCTTCCGGCCCCAGCCAAATTTTCAGCAAGGCTTTGTTAAAGTCATCACCTGCGATAGTGCCTTTGTTCTGGCCGTTTAGCTGCACGCGGGTTCCGCTACCCGGTACGTAATCGAGTGTGATCACATTGCCCGGCGAGGCTTTGCCGACGCTGGTCATGATGCCGTCGAATTCTTTCAAGCGGGCTTCCAGCGGCGCTAGTTCTGCCGCGCTGTTGTTGGCCTTTACGCCCTCGTGCAAGGCTTCCAATAATTGCTCTGCCGTCAGCTCGCGCCGAATATTGAGTTGCATACGTTTGGCACCGGCGTCGGCCAAAACGTCTTCAGCTGTGGTCTTTTTCGCCGTAGTGTAAAGCGAAGCGACATAGACCTTGAACATAAACTTGCTGCGCATTCCCGCGCCGTTGAGTTGCAATTCCGTGCCTTCGACGCTGGCTTTATCCGGCACATTGGTGCCAGACACGTCGAGCGCATACGTGCCGGTGGCGTTAAACATCAGCAGAGCCAACAAAGACAAGATCATTTTTTTCATCGCATTCCCCTCACTAATATTGATAAAAATTAAACCGCTTCAAAAATTCCCGCTGCGCCCATGCCGGTGCCGATACACATGGTCACCATGCCGTATTTCTGTTTCGTGCGCCGCATACCATGCACTACCGTCGCGGCGCGAATCGCGCCGGTCGCGCCGAGCGGATGGCCCAGAGCAATCGCGCCGCCGAGCGGGTTGATCACCGCTGGGTTCATGTCCAGTTCCTGCATCACCGCCAGCGATTGCGCAGCGAACGCTTCGTTCAATTCTATCCAGCCCATATCAGATAATTTCAAGCCGGTTTGCGCCAACACTTTCGGGATCGCTGCCGCCGGCCCGATACCCATGATTTCCGGCGGCACGCCTGCAGCCGAGAAGCCGACAAATTTTGCCAATGGAATCAAACCATACTGCTTTAACGCTTTTTCACTCACCAGGATGACCGCGCCGGCGCCGTCGCTGGTTTGCGAGCTATTACCGGCAGTGACGCTGCCTTTGGCGGCGAACACTGGGCGCAATTTTGCCAAACCCTCAAGGCTGGAATCCGCGCGCGGGCCTTCGTCTTTATTGGCGATGCGTTTTTTGTGTACGACTGTGCCGCTGCTCAAATCTGGCAGGGCTTCGTCGATTTCGTAGGCGAGCATTTCATCTTTAAAATGACCGGCCTCGGTCGCAGCGATGGCTTTTTTGTGGCTGGCCAAAGCAAATTCATCTTGTGCTTCGCGGCCGACTTTCCACTTCTCCGCGACTTTTTCGGCAGTGAGTCCCATGCCATAGGCCATGCCGTAATTTTCATCTTTGGCGAAGATCGAGTGATTGATGGCGAGCTTTTGTCCGCCCATCGGAATCATGCTCATGGTCTCGGTGCCGGCGGCGATCATCACATCTTCCGCGCCGGTGCGAATACGATCGGCGGCCATCGCAATCGCGGTCAATCCCGACGCGCAAAAACGATTCACCGTGACGCCGGCGACACTGTTCGGAATGCCCGCCAAGAGTAAGCCGATACGCGCGATGTTCATGCCTTGCTCGGCCTCGGGAATCGCGCAGCCGACGATCACATCACCGATGGCTTTGGGGTCGAGGCTCGGCACTTTGGCCAGCGCGCCGCGCAAGACGAAGGCGAGTAAATCATCCGGGCGCGTGTTGCGGAACATACCGCGCGGCGCTTTACCGACCGGGGTGCGAACCGCTGCGACGATATATGCATCTTGAATTTGTTTGCTCATGATATTTCTCCGAATTAATTCCGTAACGGTTTGCCGGTTTCCAACATCGTACCGATGCGCGCCTGGGTTTTAGGATTTTTGCCCAGCGCGATAAAATATTTGCGCTCCATGTCGAGCAGCCATTTTTCATTCACCGTGCTGCCCGCTTCGACTTCGCCACCGCAGACAATCTCGGCGACATGTGACGAAATCAAAAAGTCGTGGTCGGAAATAAAACCGCCATCACGCATATTGACCAGCATCATTTTGATCGTACCGAGGCCGGTCTTGCCGACGACCGGAATCTCATTCGCCGGCAACGGCGGACGGTAGCCGGATTCGGCCATCGCGCGCGCTTGTTGTTTGGCAACGAAGAGTAATTCATTCGCATTCATCACAATCACATCGCTGGCGCGCAGGTAGTTCATCTCGCGCGCCATCTCTGCGCTCTTGGACACTTCGGCGGTAGCAATATTTTTAAAGTATGTGGCAAGGAACGGCATGATTTCGCCACCCTTGGCTTCCTTCGCCGCGCGCATCGCCATTTCTTTGCAGCCCCCGCCGGCCGGCAATAAACCGACGCCGACTTCCACAAGACCCATATAAGTTTCCAGCGTTGCGACGGCGCGGTCGCAATGCATCGGGAATTCGCAACCGCCGCCGAGTGCCATGCCATCGACCGCAGCAATCGTGGGAATCAATGAGTAGCGCAAACGCTGGCTGGTTTGCTGGAATTTTGCCACCACGTTTTCAATCACGTCAAAGCTTGCACCGGACATGACGGCTTCAACCGCCTTGGATAAATCGGCGCCGACGCTGAACGGCGGCTCCGGTTGCCAAAGCACTAAACAATTATAATTTTTCTCGGCCAAATCGATGGCATGCAACATGCCGTCGAGGACGTCTTCGCTGACCGCATGCATTTTCGATTTGAAGCTGACAATCGGGATATTGTCGCCGGTGTGCCACATGCGCACGCCGTCGTTTTCATAAATCGTCACGCCCGGATTAGCTTGCTCGGTGATCACCGTTTCAGGATAAAACTGACGTTTATACACCGGCAGCGTTGAGCGTGGCTTGATCGAATTCGTCGCGGGCGAAAACGAACCATTCGGCGTATGCACACCAGTGCGGCCATTCTCGGTTACCCACGCTGGCAGCGGGGTATTGCTCATGGTTTTGCCCGCAGCGATATCTTCTGCGATCCATTTCGCCACTTGCTCCCAACCAGCGGCTTGCCATGTTTCGAACGGGCCGGCTTTGTAACCGAAGCCCCAACGAATCGCCAGATCAAGATCGCGCGCATTGTCGGCAATGCCTTGCAAATGCACGGCAGCGTAATGGAACAAATCGCGATAACACGACCACAAAAACTGCGCTTGCGCATGATTGCTTTCGCGCAGCAATTTGAAACGCTCGCCGGGGTTTTTATTTTTCAGGATTTTTTTCACGTCGTCGGCAGCGGCGCCAGCGGACAATACGTAATCCTGCTTCGCCACATCCAGCACCATGATGTCTTTACCTTTTTTGGTAAAGAATCCGGCCTTGGTTTTCGCCCCCAGCGCGCCTTTGGCGACCAACGCCGCCAGATAAGCGGGTGACGCGTAATACTTATGCCACGGATCGTTCGGCAAGGTGTCTTGCATGGTTTTAATCACGTGCGCCATAGTGTCGAGGCCGACCACATCAGCGGTGCGGAAGGTGGCGCTTTTCGCGCGGCCAATCAGCGGGCCGGTAATTGCATCGACTTCATCAAAGCCCAATTTGAATTGGCCGGCATGATGCATCGTCGCCAGCATGGAAAAAATACCGACGCGATTTGCGATAAAGTTCGGCGTGTCTTTGGCGCGAATCACGCCCTTGCCTAAATGCGTGGTGAGAAAGGTTTCCAGGTCGTCGAGGATTTTTCCGTCGGTGCTCGGCGTGGCAATCAACTCGACCAATTTCATATAACGTGGCGGGTTGAAAAAATGGATGCCGCAAAAACGGCGCTTGAAATTTTCTGGCATCACCTCGGACAACTTGGTGATCGACAAACCGGAGGTATTGGAAGCGAAAATCGCGTGGTCGTTCAGATGCGGCGCGACTTTGCGATATAGATCATGCTTCCAATCCATACGCTCGGAAATCGCTTCGATAATCAGATCGCATTCCTGCAATAGCGGCAGATGCTGCTCATAATTTGCCGCTTGGATAAAGCTCGCGCGGCCCGGCAACGATAAGGGCGCCGGATCAATTTTGGTCAGGTTGGCGATGGCTTTTTTGATCACGCCATCTTTGTCGCCTTCTTTCGCCGGCAAATCAAACAGCACGACAGGGACATTGGCGTTGGTCAGATGCGCGGCAATTTGTGCGCCCATCACACCGGCGCCAAGCACGGCCACTTTACGCACCATGAAGTTTTTATTTTCCATAATAATTCCTTATATTAATCAAATACTTACAATATAAATACGGTGACGCTCAAAAGTCTTATTGCGGCGGCACTACGCGTGGTTGTTGCGCATCATCGAGCGCTACAAAAGTCAGCGTCGCTTCCGTCACCCGCACCACTTCAACCAATTGTTTTTTGGAACGCTGGGCAAACACTTCCACATTCACAGTAATCGAGGTTCGTCCAACTTTGATCACGTCGGCATAAAAACTGACTAAGTCGCCGACAAAAATCGGATGCTTGAAGACAAATGAATTCACCGCCACCGTCGCCACGCGCCCGCGCGCGCGCTGAATCGCCGGGATACTCGCCGCGATATCCACTTGCGACATGACCCAGCCGCCGAAAATATTGCCCAGCACATTGGTGTCCGACGGCATGGTGACCACGCGCAAGGTCGGCTGCTTGTCGGGTAAAACCGTTAACGCTGGCGCGGCTTCAGAATGAGTAAGGATCGACATTTTTGCAGAGAAAGCTGGATGAATTTAGTTAACTAGAATAACAGAAACCCAACGCATGCCGTATAAAGCGGCAAGCCAGTTTCAAACGTGCGCGTCGTAGATCGCGCTGATTTTTTCTGCGCTACTCGACAGCACCAAAGGCCGGCGAATTTTCAGCGTCGGCGTGAGCAAACCGTTTTCCACGCTCCACGGCTCGAGCGAAAACACGCCGCGACGGATTTGCGCATAGCCGGGGAAATTTTTGATTTGCGCGGCGACGCGCTTGAGCACCGCTTTCTCCGCCGCCTGAATATTGTCGGCGTCCAGATTCGCTTCAATCGCCAGTTGTTTCCATTGCTCGCGATTCAGCACAGCCAGCATCGAGAGAAACGGTTTGCCTTCGCCGACGATCATGACTTGATCAAACAAATGGTCGCGCATGATGGCCATTTCCATATCGCTCGGCGGCACTTTTTCGCCGTTGGATAAGACAATAATGTCTTTCGAACGGCCGGTAATCGTAACGTGTCCGCTGGCGTCGATGCGCACCACGTCGCCAGTGCGCAGCCAGCCATCCGGGGTAAAAATATCGCGCGTGCCTTGCGCGTGATTCCAATAGCCCTGCATCACATTCGGGCCTTTGACTTGTAGCTCGTCGCCAGTGCCGAGGCGAAATTCAATACCGGGCAAAATGTGGCCGACACTCGAGGGCAAATTATCTGTCGGCGCATTGAAAGTGAGCACCGGGCTGCATTCGGTCATGCCGTAACCTTGCAAGATCGGGATACCGAGGGCGATAAACGTTTTAGCAATCGCCGGTGACAGCGCCGCGCCGCCGCTGGCGGCAAAACGCAAACGCCCACCGAAGCGCGCGCGCACCAGCTTGGCGACTAATCGATCGAGCACGGGCCAGAGTAAAAACGACGGACGCCAAGCGCTGCGGCCTTGCTGCCATTCGAAGCGCCGCCAGCCGGTCTCTACCGTCAGAGCAAATAATTTTTGTTGCCACGGTTTACGCGTTTGTAATTGCGCGTTAATTTTGGCTTGAATCAATTCAAAAATTCGTGGTACGGCAATCAATATCGTCGGGCGTTCGTTGACTAAATCATCGGCCAGCAATTGCACCGAGCGTGAGTAAGTTGTCTTCACGCCTTGCATCACCGGCACGTAATACCCGACGGTGCGCTCGAACATATGCGACAGCGGCAGAAACGACAAAATATCGTCGTTGGGATACACGCCGATGCACGCCATCAGCGCTTTCGCATTAGACAAAATATTTTGGTGCGTCAGCATCACGCCTTTGGGTTTGCCGGTGGTGCCCGAAGTATAGACAATGGTGGCGAGGCGGCCGCCATCGTCTGCGCTATGTTGCAAAACATGTTCGCCCGATGGCAGCCAAGTTTCCAGCGCCATGACGCGTGGGTCGGATGCTGGCTGGTCGTCCGGGCGCATCAACAGCACGCGTTGTAATAGGGGCAGCGGGGCGTCAACGGCGGCGAGTTGCTTCCATTGCTCCGGCGTCTCCAGTAACAGAACTTTGACGCCCGCATCGTGCAAAATATATGCGACGTTTTCCGCGCGATCGACGGTGTACAACGGCACGACCGCCAAGCCCGAGGCCAGCGCGGCCTGGTCGTACCACAGCCACTCCGGTCCGTTGCGCGCCATCACCGCGACGCGATCACCAACGTGCAAATTTTCTTTGCTTAACGCGGCTTGCCAGCGCGCGGTCTCGGCCAACATTTGCGCCCAGGTAAATTCGCGCCGCTGTTGTGTTTTGGGCAAGTAATCGACATGCGAGATTTGGTTTGGTGTCAGGCGGGCACGCTCGCGCCATAGGCCGTCGAGGGTATTGACCTGGGTAATCGCAGGCTGGTCTAAAAATACTTTCGAGGGTGTGGCCGTCACATTATTCCCTTGTAAAATATAATAATTGAATCAATAAGTTACATAAGAACTACATCGTAGTTTTCTTGCGAGTAGGCGTTCTCGACGAGAAGAGAAATCGGCTTGCCGATGAAGTCGGACAGCATGGTGAGATTCTGCGCTTCTTCATCAAGAAAACGATCAATCACTTTTTGCGACGCGAGTATGCGGTACTCGCGCGAATCAAATTGTCGCGCAGAACGTAGCAGCTCGCGCAGAATTTCATAACACACGGTTTGCGGCGTTTTCAATTGGCCGCGCCCGCTGCAAGTCTCGCACGGTTCGCACAAAATATGCGCCAATGATTCGCGCGTGCGCTTGCGCGTCATCTCCAATAATCCCAGCGGCGAAAATCCGTTCAGCGTCACGCGTGTGCGGTCGAACGACAAGGCTTTATTAAATTCCGCCAACACGGCGCTCTTGTGCACTTCGTTATCCATGTCGATAAAATCGACGATGATGATGCCGCCTAAATTACGCAAACGCAGTTGGCGTGCGATGGCTTGGCTGGCTTCGAGATTGGTGCGGAAAATCGTGTCGTCGAAATTGCGCCCGCCGACAAAGCCGCCAGTGTTCACATCGACCGTGGTCAGCGCTTCGGTCTGATCGATAATCAAATAGCCGCCGGATTTGAGATCGACACGTTTGGATAAAGCGCGCTCGATTTCTTCTTCCACGCCGAACAAATCAAACAGCGGTCGCTCGCCAGTGTAATGTTCCAACACGTTGGCCGCTTGCTGCGTATATTTTTTCGCGAACTCGCTCAGCTTCTGAAAATTCTCGCGCGAGTCGATGACGATACGCTCGGTTTCGGCGTGGACAAAATCACGCAACACGCGTTGGCTAAGACTCAAATCCTGATACAAAATCGTTTCCTGCGCCGCTGTTTTCGCTGCATCGCGGATACCGCTCCATAATTTGCGCAGGTATTCGATATCGGCGGCTAACTCATCATCGGTCGCGGTTTCCGCCACCGTGCGCACGATGAAGCCGCCTTTTTCATCGGCAGGAATCAGATGTTGTAATTTTTCACGCAGCAATTCGCGTTCAACTTCGCTCTCAATCCGCTGCGAAATACCAATGTGAGATTCTTGCGGCAAATACACCAGATAACGACCGGCGATGCCAATTTGCGTCGAGAGTCGCGCGCCTTTGCTGCCGAGCGGGTCTTTGATGACTTGCACCAATACCGATTGACCATCCGACAGAATTTTTTCGATCGGACGTAATTCAGTGGCGCGAGCGCCTTCCGCGTTTTCACGCGGCACCCAGATATCCGCCACATGCAAAAACGCGGCACGGGCCTGGCCGACATCGATAAACGCCGATTGCATGCCGGGCAATACGCGAGCGACTTTGCCGAGATAAATATTCCCCACCAAACCGCGACTGGCGCTACGCTCGACATGCAGCTCCTGCACGATTCCCTGTTGCATGACGGCGACGCGGGTTTCATGCGGCGTAATATTGATCAAAATTTGTTCGTTCATATTTTTCGCTCGTACCTTTTTATTCGCTACGAATAAAGCGTCGCATCATCCGGGCAGTTTCATATAAGGGCAAGCCCATGACGCCGGTATAACTGCCTTCGATGCGGCTGATATAGGCCGCAGCGCGACCCTGAATCGCATAGGCGCCGGCTTTGTCGAGCGACTCGCCCGCCATCACATAGGTGCGGATATCGTCGTCACTCATCGCGCAAAACGTCACGCGACTGGAGCTCAACTCGACTTCGATCAAATTTCCATCGGTCATGGCGATCGCGGTATGCACATCATGCGTGCGGCCGGATAATTCGCGCAACATGCCCATCGCTTCTTTGATGTCGGCGGGTTTGCTTAGAATTTTATTTTCAATCGCCACCGTGGTATCGGCAGAGAGTACGTTATGCCACGGCAAGCTCCGCTCGGTCACCAGGCGTGCTGCGGTAATGACTTTAGTCCGCGCGATGCGTTGCACATACACGTCCGGCGCTTCGCCATTCATCGGCGTTTCATCGACGTCAGAATTGCGCGGCGCTTGTTCGCGAAACATCAACAACTCAAACGGCACGCCTATTTGCTTGAGCAATTCGCGCCGACGCGGGCTGCGCGAGGCAAGATAAATTCGCTGCGACAATTTTGCCATGCCGACTTTTGAGCTGGTTAATGTCTTTAGCGGATCGTCTGATTTTATTGGCATAATATATTGATTTAATTGAAATTTTTATTCGCGATGATAAGGGTGATTTTGCGTAATTGAATATGCGCGATACAGTTGTTCGGCCAACAACACGCGCGCCATGCCGTGCGGCAAGGTCATGCGCGACAGCGCCAATAATTGATGCGCGCGCTGTCGCAGGCTTTCATGCAAACCATCCGCTCCGCCAATCACCAGCGCGGCATCGCGGCCTTCACCTTGCCAATCGCGCAGCCAGTCGGCCAATTGCATGCTGCTGGCTTGCACACCGCGTTCGTCTAACGCGATCAACATCGCGCCGTCTGGCACGGCGGCTTCAATCCGGACTCTTTCCGCTTCCATGATTTGCGCCGCTGTTTTGCCGCCATCGCGTTTTTCCGCTTTGACTTCTTTCAACTCCACGCGCAAATGCGGCGGCATGCGTTTGGTGTAGTCGTTAAAGGCTTCATCGACCCACGCGGGCATTTTGTTACCGACGGCGACGATCGTCAATTTCACCGGCTTAAGCTTTGCTCGACACCTTCTTGGCGACGGGTTTTTTCACGGCGGGCTTTTTTGTGGCAGTCTTTTTTACTGCCACTTTCTTTACTGCCGTTTTTTTCACCACGGTCTTTTTGACCGCCGTTTTTTCGGCTACGCGGGTTTTCGACGCGGGCTTTTTCGCGACGACTTTTTTCGCCGTGGCTTTTTTGCGCGTGACGGCAATTTTCTCGTCGATGGCTTCGACTTTTTCTGCTGTGGTTTTCGCGACTGATTTTTTCGCCGCCGCCTTTTTCGGTTTCGCTACGGCTTCTTCTTCGTCCTCGTCATCTTCTGCGTCGGCAGCCATGGCCTTCTTCGCGGAGCGCGGCAACGGCTGATCCCACAACTCTTCCAGATTGTAATAAGCGCGCGCAGTCGGGTGCATGACGTGGACGATGATATCGCCGCAATCAACCAGCACCCAGTCACCGGTCTCTTCGCCTTCTGTGCTGATAATATGCCCGCCCGCTTGCTTTACCTTCACCACCACGTTATTCGCCAAGGCCTTGGTTTGGCGCGCTGAATCGGCGCTGGCGACGATAATGTAGTCGAACAAAGTGGATAAATGTTTAACGTCCATCACTTTAATATCTTTGGCTTTGATATCTTCAAGGGCGTCAACAGCGATTTTTTTCAGTTTTGCAGGAGTCATGGTTTTTTCAATCAAAAAGTAAATCAGGAGGCCCGATAGAGATGATGCTGGTCTATGTATTGCACCACGCTATCGGGAATAAGGTAACGCGCAGAACGACCCGACGCGAGGCTGGCACGTATGCGCGTGGCGGAAATATCCAATGGTGTCATCGTCAAAGTAAAAATATGGCCGGCTGGCGCGGCTTGTAACAGCGTGACGTTTTGGCTCGCGCGTTTTTGATATTCCGCGCGCAGCGGCTCGGCCAATAGGTCGGCGCTTAACGCACTACCGGGCCGCGTCGCAACCACGATGTGCGCAAGAGAAAACAAATCCAGCCAACGATGCCAAGTGTGCAAATTGAGAAACGCATCCATGCCCAGCGCCAACGCCAGCGGAATAGTTTTGCCTAACTCCGCGCGCAACTCCGTCAACGTATCGACGCTATAGCTGGCTTTGTCGCGCTGCACTTCGCGCGCATCAACGCTAAATTTTGGATTGCCGTTCACGGCTGCCTGCACCATCGCCAGGCGATGCTCCGGTGAAGCGCGGGGAACATTGCGTTGCCACGGCTTGCCCGCAGGGATAAAACAAATTTGATCAAGCTTGAACTGGCCCGCCATTTCTTCGGCCAAGCGCAAATGACCGAAGTGAATCGGGTCAAATGTGCCGCCAAAAATGCCGAGTGAGGTGGGAGTCAAAATCTTATGCTTTCAACTGCGTACCTGGCCGCTGCCAAGCACGATATATTTTAACGAAGTGAGGCCTTCGAGTCCGACCGGGCCGCGCGCGTGTAACTTGTCGGTGGAAATGCCAATCTCCGCACCGAGGCCATACTCAAAGCCATCAGCGAAGCGCGTGGAAGCATTCACCATCACGCTGGATGAATCGACTTCGCGCAAAAAGCGCATCGCGCGCGAATGATCTTCGGTAACAATCGCGTCGGTATGCGCAGAGCCGTATTGGGTGATATGGGCCATTGCTTCGTCGATATTTTTCACCACGCGCACGGCGAGAATCGGCGCGAGATATTCAGCGTACCAATCTTCTTCCGTTGCCGCTTGCATGCTCGGCACTATTTTTCGCGCAGCGGCGTCGCCGCGCAACTCGACTTTTTTACCGTTATAAATTTCGACTAAAGGTGGCAAGACTAATGCCGCAATTTTTTCGTGCAACAACAAGGTTTCCATAGTGTTGCAAGTGCCGTAACGCTGGGTCTTGGCGTTATCGGCGATTCGTACCGCCTTATCCAGATCGGCTTTCGAGTCGATATAGACGTGGCAGACGCCGTCGAGATGTTTGATGACCGGAATGCGCGCGTCGTTGCTGATGCGCTCGATCAATCCCTTGCCGCCGCGAGGTACAATCACATCGACGTATTTATTCATGGTAATTAATTCGCCCACAACAGCACGATCGGTCGTGTCGATCACTTGCACGGCGTCGGCGGGCAAGCCAGCGGCACGCAAACCGGCGTGCACACAGGCGGCGATGGCTTGATTGGAATACAAAGCTTCCGAGCCGCCGCGCAAAATGCACGCGTTGCCAGATTTGAGACACAAGCCAGCGGCATCCGCCGTGACGTTGGGGCGCGATTCGTAAATGATACCGATGACACCCAGCGGCACACGCATGCGACCGACTTGAATACCGGTCGGGCGATATTTTAAATCGGAAATTTCACCCACTGGGTCGGGCAATGCGGCGATTTGTTCCAAGCCTTCGGCGATCGATTCAATCGATTTTTTATCCAACTTGAGGCGATCGATCATTGCGTCGTCTAAATCTTTTTCCCGCGCCGCGTGTAAATCCTTGGCGTTGGCGGCGATAAGTTTTTCCGTATCGGCGCGAATCGCTTTGGCCATTTCCAACAGCGCAGTGTTTTTCGCCGCCGTGCTGGCGCGCGCGACCACGCGCGACGCAGCGCGCGCCTGCTCGCCGACTTGTTTCATGTAACTTTTGATATTCAGTTTCGTATCCATCACGCCATCATTTGTTTTAATGCAGGCTTGCCTGCAGTCAATAAAGCCAATTGTAATAATTCATCCCACACATCGCCGCGGCGTAAACCTTTGATTAATTTATCCGTTTGCGCGGCTTGTGCCAACGCGATTTTCATTTTCTGCGGGTCGGCGTTGCGCGCGGCTTTTTCCATCAAGTTTTGCCGCGCACCCCATACTCGCGCATCGCGCATCAGCTGCGCCGCCTGACGCCCCGCTTGCAGGCCTTCGCTGACTTTAAGCAGGGCGCGAATTTCTTCGGTAATCGCCCACAACACCAGTGGCGGCGCAGCACCCTCGCCCTGCAAGCCTTCCATCATACGCGTCAAGCGCGGAATGTCGCGCGCCAGCACGGCTTCGCCCAGCTTCCACACATCATAGCGCGACACATCCAGCACCGCCTCGCGCACCGCGTCGCCGTCCAATTTACCTTCGGGGAATAGCAGCGCGAGTTTTTGAATCTCCTGATAGGCCGCGAGCAAATTGCCTTCGACGCGATCGGTCAGCCATTGTAAAGTTTCTTTGTCGCATTGTTGTTTTTGCACAGCCAGACGCTCACCCAGCCAAGCGGGCAGATAGGCGCGCGCGACTTCTTTCGCCTCGACCGTCACGCCGGCCGCTTCTACCGTGGTGAACCATTTGCTGTTTTGCTGCGTGCGATCGAGGTCGGGCAAGCTGATGAGACAAATGGTGTCCTCGGGCAAACGCTGGCAAAACTTCACCACCGCTTCCGCGCCTTCGACACCCGGCTTGCCGGACGGGATGCGTAATTCGAGAATGCGCTTGGACGCGAACAGCGAAAAACTATTCGCGCTCATATTCAACGACGACCAGTTGAATCCCGGCTCCGCCGTCAGCACCTCGCGCTCGCTGTAGCCCTCTTTGCGTGCAGCAGCGCGAATACGATCGGCCGCTTCCAAAGTCAACAGCGGCTCGGCACCGAACACGGTATAGAGAGGCGCCAGTTTGCGCGATAGTTGCGGCGCGAGCTGTTCAGTCGAGATGCGCATCAGCGTTTCACCAAGGAAATACGGCGTAATATTTGTTGCGCGGCATCCTGCTGCATGTCGCGGTAGAGCAAAGTCTCTTCCTGTTCTTTCGCCAACACTTGCGCTTCGCTATACGACACGGTGCGACTCAACACCAACTCACTCGGCGCGATCCATTCTTTTTTCGCGGCGTCGATCAACTGATATTTCACCGTGTAGCGCAACTGAAATTCGCGCACGCGTCCGGCGCTGTTCAACGCCACGATGATTTTTTCTTTTTGCTCCGACGTGAGTTGCAATTGCGCTTCAGCTTCTGCCGGCTTGTCCAACACGCGCGTCACCGATGATTGATTCACCGCGCGCTTCATATCGGCTTGCAATTGCGAGCCTGCGCCCGCGCCGATATACAGCGTGGAAAACGGCAGTGAATTATCGCCGCGCAACTGGAAGCCGCACGCGGAGATAATTAAAAAAATAAATATAATCAGATAGTTACGCACAATTCATTTACACCACAATATTCACCAAACGGCCGGCCACCACGACAATTTTTTTGATCGTTTGCCCGTCGATAAATTTTTGTACATTCACATTCTCACGCGCCATCACTTCTATCGCTTCACGCGTCGCGTCTTTTGGCACGGTGATGTGGCCGCGCAATTTGCCCGACACCTGTACCACCAGTTCGAGCTCATCTTGCACCAAGGCGGCTTTATCAACCGCCGGCCAAGCTTGCTCGCGCAACTGCGTACCGGGCCGCAGCTCGCGCCACAACTTGTCGCAGATATGCGGCACAATGGGTGAGAGCATAATGATGATTTTTTCCAGCGCTTCTTGCATCACGCTGCGCGCGGCTGGCGTTTTAATTTCCGCCTTGCTCAACAGATTCATCAATTCCATCACCGCCGCAATCGCTGTGTTGAATTGCTGACGACGACCGTAATCATCGGTCACTTTCTGCAATGTAGTGTGAATAGCAAAACGCAGCGGCTTTAATTCGGCAGGCAATTCAGCGTCCGTGTAGGCGACCACATGGCCTTGCGATGCATGTTCATACACCAGCTTCCATACGCGCTTCAAAAAGCGGAACGAACCCTCGACACCGCTATCCGACCATTCCAAAGTCTGCTCCGGCGGCGAGGCGAACATCATGAACAGGCGCGCGGTGTCGGCGCCGTATTGGTCGATGATGGATTGCGGGTCGATGCCGTTGTTTTTCGATTTCGACATGGTGCCGATGCCGCCGGATTCCACCGGCTGGCCGTCGGATTTCAACACCGCGCCGATGCGCTGGCCGCGCTCGTCGGTTTTAATTTCGACGTCGAGCGGATTGAAATACACAATGCGCCCGGCTGCCGGTTTGCGGAAAAATATTTCGTTCAGCACCATGCCTTGCGTGAGCAAGTTAGCGAACGGCTCTTTCACCTCGACCAAACCCAAATCGCCCATGGCGCGAGTGAAAAAACGCGAGTAGAGCAAATGCAAAATCGCGTGCTCGATGCCGCCGATGTACTGATCGGCGGGCGCCCAATACTTCACCCGGGCATCGACCATCGCCCGGTCGTTATCGGCGCTGGCGTAACGCAAAAAATACCAGGACGAATCGACGAAGGTATCCATCGTATCCGTTTCGCGTCGTGCCGGTTTACCGCATTTCGGGCAAGGGCAATTCAGAAACGCCGCGTGTTTATTCAGCGGATTGCCGCTGCCGTCCGGCACTAAATCTTCCGGCAATTTCACCGGCAATTGATCGTTGGGCACCGCGACATCGCCGCAGGTGTCGCAATGAATAATCGGAATCGGTGTGCCCCAATAACGCTGGCGCGAAATACCCCAGTCGCGCAGGCGATAGACGGTGCGTTTATCGCCGAGCGTTTTGGTTTTCAATTCGGCGGCAATCACATCGACCGCTGATGTGAAATCGAGTCCGCTATATTTGCCCGAGTTAATCAGCGTGCCGTACTCAGTGTATGCAGGATTCCATGGCGCAGGCGTAGTGTCCCCAGCCGAAGTACGGATCACCGGCTTGATCGGCAAATGATATTTAGTCGCGAATTCAAAATCGCGTTCGTCATGCGCGGGTACGGCCATCACCGCGCCTTCGCCGTAACCCATCAACACATAATTCGCTACCCACAATGGCAATTGTTCGCCACTGAGCGGGTGCGTTACCGTCAAGCCAGTCGCCATGCCTTTTTTCTCTTGCGTGGCGACATCGGCTTCTTGTGTGCTGAGATGTTTGCATTCTTCGATGAAGGCTTGCAGGGCAGGATTATTTTTTGCGGCTTTCGTAGCAAGCGGATGCTCGGCTGCGACGGCAACATAGGTCGCGCCCATCAAAGTATCGGCGCGCGTGGTGAATACTTTCATCACGCCGCCGTCATAGGGAAAGCCGACTTCGACGCCGATACTTTTGCCGATCCAGTTGGCCTGCATGGTCTTGACGCGTTCGGGCCAGCCGGGCAGCGTGTCGAGCGCGGCGAGCAAGTCGTCGGCGTATTTCGTGATCGCCATATAGTAGCCGGGGATTTCGCGTTTTTCTACCAGCGCGCCGGTACGCCAACCGCGACCGTCAATCACTTGCTCATTGGCTAAAACAGTTTGATCGATCGGATCCCAATTCACCACCTGGGTTTTTTTATACACGATGCCTTTTTCCAACAGGCGCAAAAACAGCCATTGGTTCCAGCGATAATAATCCGGATTGCAGGTTGTCACTTCGCGCGACCAATCCAGCGCGAAGCCGAGCGACTTCAATTGTTTTTTCATATACGCGATGTTGTCGCGCGTCCACTTGGCCGGCGGCACATGGTTTTGCATCGCCGCGTTTTCCGCCGGCAAACCGAACGCGTCCCAACCCATAGGCTGCAACACGTTGAAGCCTTTCATCGCATGAAAGCGGCTTAACACATCGCCGATGGTGTAGTTGCGCACATGGCCCATGTGCAGCTTGCCTGACGGATAGGGGAACATCGACAGGCAATAATATTTTGGTTTCGCCGGGTCTTCTATCGCTTTGAAAGCAGATGTGGTCTCCCATTCTGCCTGTAAGGATGTTTCAATTTCTGCCGGTTTGTAGTGCTCTTGCATTGAGGAATCCGTTTGTTTTTACGCAAAAAATCATTATACCGTGAACTTCCGCAAACTCAGCGGGGAACTAGCCGGGGAAACCAAGTGTCGGAATTCACAGACAACCAGCCCACGTTTATCCGGAGGTCCCATGCATTTGTCTGCCTGCGCTACCGTTTTATCCCTTGCATTTTCTTTACTCACCGCGTTCACTTTACTCTCTGCCTGCGGTTCCGATTCTGCTTCTCCAATAGCATTGATGCCAACGCCGGCGCCGACCTCACCCACTACCCCGCCCTCTGCCGGACCGCTGAGTTTGAAATGGGAGACGGTGGCGAGCGGTTTGACGGCGCCAGTTTTTTTAACCGCGCCTGCAGGCGATGCACGCTTATTTGTCGTCGAAAAAGCCGGGCAAATAAAAATTATTGAAAATGGTGCGGTCGTGCCCGCGCCCTTTTTAGATATTTCTACCAGAGTATCAAACGACGGTGAGCGCGGTTTGCTCAGCATCGCATTTCACCCGCAATATGCGAGCAACAAACAGTTTTTTGTCTATTTCACCGATACCAATGGCGACATCCAAGTCGAACGCTATGTTGCGTCCTCCGCTGAGGCAAATAAGGCTGATGCAGCGTCGGCCACGCCAGTCATCGCTATCCCTCACCCGACCTACGGCAATCATAATGGCGGCCAACTAGCTTTCGGCCCAGACGGATTTTTATATCTCGGCACCGGTGACGGCGGAGGCGGCGGTGACCCGTTCAAAAACGGTCAAAACAATAGTGCGCTATTAGCAAAAATTTTGCGTCTCGATGTGTCGTCTTTGCCGTACAAAATTCCGCCGAATAATCCCTTCGCCACCTCGACATCAAACGCCAAAGAAATCTGGGCCTACGGTGTGCGCAATCCGTGGCGTTTTTCTTTTGATGCGACGAGTGCCAAACTTTATATGGGCGACGTGGGGCAGGATGCGCGCGAGGAAATCAACGTGGCGGATACCCGCGCGGCCGGGTTAAATTATGGCTGGAGCACCACCGAAGGCACCCAGTGTTACGGCTCCGGCACCTGCGAAAAGACCGGCGTAACCTTGCCCGCAGTCGAGCATAGCCACCTCGGCTCGGCTTCGATCACCGGCGGTTATGTTTATCGCGGCAGTAACATTCCCGCCTTGCAGGGCACTTATTTTTATGGTGATTTTGCTGCGGGCTGGGTGAAAAGTTTTGTCTATAGCAACGGAGCCGCGACCGATCAAAAAGATTGGCCCGCGCTTAATACCCCGAGCCTTGCGTCGTTCGGTGTTGATGCTGCGGGTGAACTCTATAGCGTGTCATTATCGGGCACGATATATCGCCTGACTACCCAATAAGTTCACCCTGAAACGATACGAAATAAAGCGCTGCAGCACCGCCTCTGTGCGCACGTTTATATTTTATAACTACTTGATTAAATTAAACTATTTAAAATTGTTGTCGTGAGGTGCACAGGCAAAATTTTCTGCTAAACTAAAAACAACAAAAAAACTATACAACAACACCAAAAAGCAAAACTCTCCATGTATTTTGACTGCCGCCACGCGTTCCTTCGTTGCTGTTTGCTGAGCCTGCTGTGGCTGGCCGCCTGGCCATGGGCGGTATCTGCCGCCGCGCCGTCTAAGCTGCCCTTCTCTATCGATACGCTAAGCGTCAAACGCAACAATGCGTCACTCAATGAAATTTCCAACGTGCGCTTATCGCAGGATTTTTTGCCCTTACAAAACGCGCTCGACGACATCGAGGTACCAGCGAATAATAATCAATGGTTGCGCATTAGCCTAACGCGCGATTGGCCGCACCCGTTACCGCCAGTAATGACGATTCTCAATGAAAGCATGGGACAACGCATCACCCTGTATCAACCGCCCGATTTCGTGCCGCAGGAATACTCGTTGTTCGATCACCAAATCGCGCCGGGGTTTTCACGTGAAGGCATCTTCATGCCGCTAGTGCCGAATCTCAAAGCCGGCGATCAAATTTTCGCCAAAATTCCCGGCACCACGACGGAATGGCATATCTCACTCAAGCTTGATGAATATACCGCGATGTCGGATTTCGACACGCGCAACGTGCGCAACACGACTATTATTTTGTCGATATTTTTCACGGTCGGGATCAGCACCTTATTTTGCTGGTTATTTTTTCCGCAACGTATGTTATTGCTCTATGCCTGCCAGGTATTTGGTCAATTTCTCTACGTGTTGTACGTTCGCGGCGACGGCTTGTCCTATTATTTTCCGCAGGACATTGGCTTTGCCAAGGCGCTGGTCGGCGGCATGCCGGTCGCCATTTACGCCGCATTTTCCGTGCTGTTTATGCGCGAGTTCATTCAATTAAAACAGTATTCGGTTCTGGCTGACCGCACCAGCCTGGGGTTTGCGGCGCTGATACTTCTACTCGGCATCATCCATGCCCTCGCGCCGACATCCTGGCACGCCAGCATTATGGACGCCGGCAACGTCATTTATCTATTGTGGATCCCGACCATGATTTCCCTCACAGTCTGGATCGCGCGAAAGGGCAACGTCGCTGCCTGGTTTTTACTCGCCTCGTGGGGACCCAGCATGGTTCTCGCGCTCTATGTTTTATGGGAAATTTTATTTCTCACGAAAGGCAGCACGGTCGGCATGCTCGCTTATCCGATCACGCTGGCGTTTGCGTCGATCACACTGGTGCTCGGTGTCGCCTATCGCATGTTGCAACAACGGCGCGAGCTGGATATCGCGCGCGTGCAAGCCCAATACGACGGGCTAACCGGCGTGCTCAATCGCCGCACGACGATGGAGAAATTGAAAGAAGTACACGGCCATGCGATGAAGTCGAATAAACCAATCTCAGTCTTGTTTATCGATCTCGATCATTTCAAAATGGTGAACGATACCTTTAGCCACGCGGCCGGCGATATCTGCCTCAAATCCGCTGTGCTGTCGCTGCAAAGCCATTTGCGCCACACCGATTACATTGGCCGCTTTGGCGGCGAAGAATTTTTAATCGTCCTGCCCGGCACCGACACCGATACCGCAATGCGCCTGGCCGAGCGCATGCGCGAACAAATCGCTCAACTGCAAATACCTTATGACGGCAGGATTATTTCGCTCACCACCAGTATCGGCGTCACTAACACGTTGCCTTCCGACAACTCACCGGAAGACCTGGTCAATCTGGCCGACAAAGCGCTGTATCAAGCAAAACACGATGGGCGAAATCTGGTTAGATTGCTCACGCTGACGAATAATCGGCATCCACTGGTCGCCTAAGCAAACCCCGCATAGCTTATAATCGGTGACATTCATTTTCGTCATCCATTATGTCCTCGACTCTACTCTCCGGCCTCAATCCCGAACAACTCGCCGCCGTCACTTTAGGCACCGAATCCGCCCTTGTGCTCGCTGGTGCCGGTAGCGGCAAGACACGCGTGCTCACCACGCGCATCGCGTATTTAATTCAAACCGGCGCGACTAGTCCGGCGGGATTGCTCGCCGTGACGTTTACCAATAAAGCGGCGAAAGAAATGCTGCTGCGCCTGACCTCGATGATGCCGATCAACACGCGCGGCATGTGGGTCGGCACGTTTCACGGCTTGTGTAATCGCCTGTTGCGCGCACATTTTCGCGAAGCCGGTTTGCCGCAACTATTCCAGATTCTCGACGTGCAAGACCAACTTGCGGTGATCAAGCGCTTGCTCAAGGCGACCAATACCGACGACGAAAAATATCCGCCGCGCCAGGTGCAATTTTTTATTGCCGGCAACAAAGATAAAGGCCTGCGCGCCAACGCGGTCGAAGCGCATGATTCCTACACACGCAAGCTGGTCGAGTTATACGCGATGTACGACGAGCAATGTAACCGTGAGGGCGTGGTCGATTTCGCCGAGCTGTTATTACGCAGCTATGAATTGCTCACGCGTAACGCCAACTTGCTCGACCATTATCGTAATCGCTTCAAATATATTCTGGTCGATGAGTTTCAAGATACCAATCGCTTGCAATACAACTGGATCAAATTATTGGCCGGTGAAAACAATTGCGTGTTCGCCGTCGGCGATGACGATCAATCGATTTACGCGTTTCGCGGGGCCGAGGTCGGCAATATGCGCGACCTAGAACGCGATTTCAAAATCAAAAAAATTATCAAACTGGAACAAAATTATCGCTCGCAGGGCAATATTTTGGATTCAGCTAACGCATTGATTAAAAACAATAATTCTAGACTGGGGAAAAACCTGTGGACGGCCGCCG
>JAYVJD010000234.1:0-3309 GCA_043769625.1 Pseudomonadota bacterium
CCGCCCCCCCTACACCCATCCTAACCTTTCCCTTGAGGGGGAAAGGACTTCTTTCTTCGAGCGAATATGCGTTAAACACTGCTCCCTCTGTAGGATGGATGCAACCCATCGTGCTGAGCGCCGCACTACCACCGCTTGATGGGTTTGCACCCATCCTACCAATTCTGTCATTCTGAACGAAGTAAAGGATCTGCTTCTCGCTGTTGACCTTCACTCCAGTCAAAACGAAACTTTATACTTTATGCCGCACTGTCTGCCTCGCATGCGCAATCTCATCGCCACGCAGAGTCGGCGCAATTTTATCCAACACACCGTTCACATATTTATGTCCGTCCGTGCCGCCGAAAGTTTTGGCCAACTCAATCGCTTCGTTGATGATCACCTTGTACGGC
This sequence comes from Pseudomonadota bacterium, assembly GCA_043769625.1. Lineage (GTDB taxonomy): Bacteria > Pseudomonadota > Gammaproteobacteria > Burkholderiales > JBEEJL01 > JBEEJL01. Next base: position 393 of record JAYVJD010000234.1, read on the forward strand.
ACGTCCAACTGCGTGGTCAACTCGAAACAAGCCAGCATCAACACGCCGCATTCAATCGGGCTGAGTTCTTTCAGCGGGCGATCAACGTGTTGGGAGATTTTTTGTTCCAATTCGGCTGCAGTAGCAATCGTGCCTTTAACCAACTCGGCGAAATACGGTTGATCGACTTTGGCGTAGGCTTCCCCCTCAGATAATTGCGCAATCAACGTATCGGCATTGCTGCCGTTTAGTTGCCATTGGTACAACGCCTGCAGCGCGAATTCGCGCGAGCGTCTGCGTGATGACTTCATACCAAATCCCGAACGAGATTCGCCATTTCAATCGCGACACGCGCAGCATCGGCGCCTTTTTCTGCCACGCGCGCCATCGCTTGTGCGTCGTTCTCTGTCGTGAGAATTGCGTTCGCCACGGGCACGCCAGTGTCGAGCTGCACTTGCATAATGCCCGCTGCCGACTCATTCGACACCACTTCAAAATGATAAGTCTCGCCGCGCACTACCGCGCCGAGTGCGATCAACGCATGATACTTGCGCGTCTGCGCCAGCACTTGCAGCGCCAGCGGCACTTCGAGTGCGCCGGGTACAGTCACCAGCGTAATATTGTTTTTGCTGACTTGATGTTGCTGTAATTCGTTGGTGCAGGCGGCGAGCAAAGCGTCGCCTACTTGCTTGTTAAAACGGCTCATGACAATGCCGATACTCAAGCTTTGTCCATTCAGATCAGTTGCGATGTGATTCACTTGTTTCCCTTAATTATTGCTTGTCGTTCGAAAAATAACCGGTGACTTCGAGATCGAAGCCCGCCAGGCTGGGCATCTTTTGCGGCTTGGCCAACAGGCGCATTTTGCCAACATTGAGATCACGCAAAATCTGCGCGCCGATTCCATAAATACGCGAATCCCATTTCACTTCGCCGCTTTGCTTTTGTTGCTTGGGCAAAATGCGTTGCAAAATATCTTGCGTTGTTTGTACGCGACGCAATAGCACAATCACGCCCGTCTCTGCTTCCGAAACGATCTTCATCGCGGGGTGCAAACCAAAACTGTGCAGATCATCGGTTTCGTCGAGCAGGTCCATCACGTTCAATGGCTCATGCACCCGCACCAAGGTTTCCTTATCTGGTTGCGGCGTGCCCTTCACCAAGGCCAGATGCGTCTCGTTTGCCGTCTTGTCGTGATAAGCAAATAGTTGGAACATGCCGTAACGTGTCTGAATATTCTTTTCCGCTACACGCTCGACCAACTTTTCCGTCTCACTCCGGTAGTGAATCAAATCAGCAATAGTGCCGATTTTGAGTTCATGTACTTTCGCGTATTCAATCAAATCCGGCAACCGCGCCATCTCGCCATCGTCTTTCAGAATTTCGCAAATCGCTGCCGCAGGAATCAAGCCCGCCAACCGCGCCAAGTCACAACCCGCTTCGGTGTGGCCCGCGCGCACCAGCACGCCGCCGTTTTGCGCCTTGATCGGAAATATATGTCCCGGTTGAATAATATCGCTCGGCTTCGCATTCAGCGCGACCGCCGCTTGAATAGTGCAAGCGCGATCAGCCGCTGAGATACCGGTGGTCACGCCCTTGGCCGCTTCTATCGACACGGTAAAATTCGTCCCCATCGGTGAGCGATTATCGGTCGCCATCGGGAGCAAATTCAATTGATGACAACGTTCTTCCGTCAACGTCAAACAAATCAAACCGCGCGCATGCTTGGTCATAAAGTTAATCGCGGCAGGCGTGACAAACTCCGCCGCCATCACCAGATCGCCCTCGTTCTCGCGATCTTCCTCATCGACCAGCACCACCATCTTGCCGGCTTTTATGTCGGCGATGATGTCCTGCACCGACGAAATACCGTTGCTGCTGTGCTCATGATTTTTGACCAGCTTCATGTTGTTCTCCAACTGAGACTTGAATAGGGTTCTATTTTATACGATGTCGCTACGCAATCCGCGACGATTACAGAGGAGGAAACAGAGGGGAAATACGAAAATGTATAACTATTTGATTATATTGAATATTTTACGATGCTGTCATCATGCGCTCAATGTATCTCGCAATCATATCGACTTCCAAATTCACCCGGCTACCCGCCTTGAGATGTTTCAACGTCGTAACGTGTATCGTATGCGGAATCAAATTCACGCTGAAAATATTTCCTTCGACATCGTTCACCGTCAGACTCACGCCATTGATCGTGATCGAACCTTTGCGCGCGATATATTTTTTCAGCGCATCCGGCGCGCGCACCATGAGCAACCAGCTCTCACCGACTTGCTCAAACTTCACCACCTCACCCACGCCATCCACATGCCCGCTGACCAAATGCCCACCGAGCCGGTCGGACAAGCGCATGGCCTTTTCCAGATTCACTTCAGCGCCGTGCTGCAAACCCTCAGTGCACTTAAGCGTCTCGCGCGACACATCGACGCTGAATGCGTTCAAGTTGAGATCGACGGCAGTCAAACACGCACCATTCACCGCGATGCTGTCACCGATGTTGACGTCATCGAGGCTCAAGTCTTTGCACGAAATAGTAAGGCGCAGTCCATCCTGTAATGGCTTGGCTGTGCTGATGTGGCCGACTGCTTGGATAATTCCTGTGAACATGGTTGGCTTTCAATTATTTAAAATTTTTGATACCTACACTTCAATAAACTTCTTTCCGTCAAAATAGACACTAATTGCGCCATCAGAACTTATTTTTACTGCCAGTCCATAGTTAGAAGCACCAATAGCTGCCTTTGTTCGGCTGCCTTCTGTACCGCGTAGTTTCCCAGATTTTTTTGGCTGTAAGACGGAACCGTAAGCAACAATTTTCCCCGAATTTTGAAGCACTACCGCACCATCAAGTGACGCAAGCTCTACGAGAACTGATCGCGATAGTGATTGAATTGTTTTTCTATCGACGACGCTGTCAAAT
>JAYVJD010000235.1:0-8809 GCA_043769625.1 Pseudomonadota bacterium
ATTGACGCTGGGATATTTACGCAATCAGCGTTTGGTGAAAAATATTGCCGACATTGTGAGCGTGCAAGTGGATTGGGAAGTGGATTCCGTTGCCGTCACCACGCGCAACGGCATCGCCGATCTCGATGGCCGCATGGAGAAGCGCACAGTGACCACCGGCTGTGGTCAAGGCACGGTATTCGGCTCGTTGATGGATGAAATTGATTCATTAAAACTTCAATTTAATCAAATACTTACACAAGATAATTTATACGCACTTCTCGACAACGTGCGCGTGCACGATACGATTTATAAATCTGCTGGCGCAGTGCATGGTTGTGCGCTGGCGGATAATGACGGAAAAATTTTGACCTTTGTCGAAGATGTCGGCCGGCATAACGCGGTCGATGCGATTGCGGGTTGGATGTGGCTGGAAAATATTTCCGGTGATGACAAAATTTTTTACACCACCGGGCGACTGACTAGCGAGATGGTGATCAAGTGCGCGCAAATGGGCATTCCGTTTTTGGTGTCGCGATCGGGGCTGACGCAGATGGGTTATGACATTGCACAGAAGATAGGCATTACCATGATAGGTCGCGCGGTGAATAAACATTATTTGTTGTTTACTGGGGCCGAGAGATTTAAAGCAGGATGAAATTAACGCCGAATTAAGTGGATTCCGTTCATGGTTCGACAAGCTCACCACGAACGGAATCAAAGCTCAACCGTTAGTAACGGAACCAACACTTGACCGTTCGTCCTGAGCTCGTCGAAGGACATCATCAGAACTTCTAAAACATACAGCATTCGCGGGAAAGAAAACATGTGTTATTTACTTGGTTTTAAAAAATGAAAATCTCCGGACTCATCCTCGCAGGCGGACAAGGGCGGCGCATGGGTAGCGCGGATAAGGGGCTGACGCCGTTTCGTGGCAAGCCGATGATTGCGCATGTGATCGAGCGCTTTGCGCCGCAGGTGGATGAGCTGATCATCAATGCCAATCGTAGCCTCGAGGATTACGCCAAGTTCGGCTATCGCGTGGTGGAAGACGAAGTCGGCGGCTTTGCCGGCCCGCTCGCGGGATTAGAGCGCGGGCTGGCGTTGGCGCAGCATGAATGGGTGGCGACTGCGCCTTGCGATTCGCCGTTTCTACCGTTGGATTTGCTTGCGCGTTTGGGTGAAGCAGCGGAAAAAAATAATGCGCAGCTTGCCGTGGCGAAAACCTTTGACCAAGCGCATCCGGTATTTTGTTTATGTCGGCGCGACGTGCACGAGCATTTGAAAAATTTTCTGCAATCGGGCGGGCGCAAAATCGACGCTTGGTATAAAACTTTGAACATTGTCGAAGTTAGTTTCGACGACGAAGAAGAAGCCTTCAACAATTTCAACACACGAGAGGAGATGGACGAATGGCAATGATGAAATATTTACACACTATGGTGCGTGTGACTGATCTGGAAACGTCGCTCAAATTTTATCGCGATGCGTTGGGGCTCGACGTGTTGAGCGTGCGCGAAGTACCTGCCGGTCGTTTCACTCTGGCATTTCTCGCAGCGCCCGGCGACACCAGCGCGCAAGTTGAGCTGACGTATAACTGGGACGCGGAAACTTACACCGGCGGCCGCAACTTCGGTCATCTCGCTTACGCGGTCGAGGATATTTATGCGTTGTGCGAGCGGTTGCAAACGCACGGCGTGCAAATTTTGCGTCCGCCGCGCGATGGTCACATGGCATTCGTGCGCTCACCGGATAATATTTCGATTGAGTTATTACAACGCGGCAATCCGCTGCCGCCGACTGAGCCTTGGCTATCAATGCCGAACGTCGGTAAATGGTAGGAATCGTCAAGATGAGCGCGACTCCACTGATAGCAAACGAATATTGGCCCCCGCACCATACCGTCGCCGTCATGCCCGGCTCGCTGCCGATGGGCGGCGTGGTGGAATCCACACCGATACACGCTTTCGATACAACTCCTCACGCCTTAATATTTCACGAACAAACTATGCTGCAACCCAAGCGCCGCGACATCGTCATAGCGAATCAACTGGCATTCGAAATTGACGATGTAGTGACAGCAGCTGAAGCCGACGCGATCATCATTGCCAGCGAACGCTTCGGCTATCGCGATGAAGCGCCGGGTATTTCCACTCCACCCGGAATGCGTATGAACAAGTCTGTGCACTGGGTCGCTGACGACGCAATGCTGACGCCGATTTTCGAACGCATTGGCCATTTACTTCCTGCTACGATTGACGGCGCGACTTTGCATCCGCGTCTGAGCCATCGCCTCAATATGTATCGCTACGATGCCGAGGATGTATTCAATCGTCACACGGACGGCGATTGGCCAGGTTATGGCTTGAGCGATGATCGGCGCGAGATGCGCGAATGGTCGGCGCTGCGTTCCTGCTTAACCATGATTCTGTACCTCAACGGGCCGGAAGACGGCGTGATCGGCGGCAACACGCGCTTGTTCACGCGCGATCTACATTGGGTCGATGTGATTCCGAAAAAAGGCACTGCGTTATTTTTTCGTCATGGCTTCGGCCCACATTCGGTGGTGCATGAAGGTTGTCGCGTCAGCGGCGCGGTTTCGAAATATGTTGCGCGGATAAATGTGATGTACGAGGCGGCACACTTTCCCACGAGCAACAAAATTCAATTCGATTGAAAATTTTTGCGTGAGCAAAATCAAATGACCGTTTGAAAAATACCCAATCCGAAAATATTGCAACTAATTGATTAAATTAACTATTTTTGCAGTAAAATAAAATAACGGAATTTGCTCTGTCGGTAATTCTGTGGGCTTCTTTGTAATAAATTTATTCGATCAATAGTTCGCCTTCTCTCAGGGCATATATCGACTAAGCGCTGTCTTCAAATTTAACCTTTTCTTTCTGGAATAGAATCGCAAACTAGCCTATCCTTCGACATAGTCTAAATTTGCAATCGGTTTCATCGAGATCGCTTCATGCCCTCTACTTACGATTCCACGCTGGTTTTACTCTCCCTCATCATCGCGATGGTCGCCGCTTATACCGCGCTCGACCTCGCTTCGCGCATTGCGCGCGAGACCGGCGCGTTAAAGCGCGATTGGCTGATAGCCGGCGCATTTGTGCTCGGCATCGGCATCTGGGCGATGCACTTTATCGGCATGTTGGCGTTTCATTTGCCGATTCGACTAGGCTTCAATGTTGGCGTCACCTTGCTCTCAATCATCCCTGCTGTCGCTTCCGCCGCTTATATCTTGCACCTGATTCAACAAGCCAATGAACTGAGCAAAAAGCAACTCGCGCTCGGCAGCTTAATCATGGGCGCGGGCATCGGCGCGATGCATTACATCGGCATGGCCGCGATCATCCTCACGCCGCCGATGCAATATGACTTCTTATGGTTTGCTCTGTCGATTGTTTATGCCGTCGCTGCGTCGGCAATTTCGCTATTGATTGCGACAAAGAATAAATCCGCCGAAAGCGAAAGCCAATCGACCAAACGAAAACTCATTACCGCAGCCTCAATGGGCTTAGCCATCGCCGGTATGCACTACATGGGTATGCAGGCCGCATTATTCCCGGCCGATAGCATTTGCATTTCCGGCTTTCAAGGCCCGAGCTTACCGCATAGCTACCAACAATGGATGGTGCTGTTATCTATTGCCATCGCCGTCATGGCCTCCTACACTGCGCTGGATATTTCATCTCGCATCACCGCTTCGATCGGGCGCAAAAAAATCGTTTGGCTGGTCGGCGGCGGCATCGCCATGGGCATGGGTATTTGGTCGATGCACTTTATTGGCATGTTGGCCTTGCACATCGACAAGCGCGTTGAATACAACACTCTGATCACTTTCATTTCGATGATTCCCGCGACTCTTGCCTCTGCGTTTGCGCTGTATATGGTCGCACGCGGCAAAGTGAATCCACGCATTCTGGGCGTAAGCGGCTTGCTGATGGGCTCGGGCATCGGTGCCATGCACTACATCGGCATGGCCGGTATGGAAATGGATCAAACCGTTCGCTATGACGCAACTTTTTTCACCATCTCTATTTTAGTCGCCGTGTCGGCGTCGATTTCAGCGCTGTGGATCGCGTTCAAACAAAGGGCAGACGTCAACACCAAGCAATTTGCATGGCGCAAATTCGGCAGCGCACTCATTATGGGTTTCGCTATCGCGGGGATGCACTACACCGGCATGACCGCCGCGCATTTTTTGCCGGAAGGAACCAATGTCACGGGACACGGCGGACTGGATTCCACCTACCTCGCAGTCTTCGTTGGCTTCAGCACTTTTCTGGTTTTGGTTCTGGCTTACGTCATGGCGTTTTATGATGCGCGTTTGTCTGAACTCAATGCGCAGGTCGCTGCGCAATTGCGCACGACAAATGAGCAACTAAATATTCGCGCTAACTCGTTGGCCACGGCCATGACCGCTGAAATTCGCAATCGCGCCGCGACCGACCGCATGTTGGCAACCGTAGTCGAGCAATCGAAAGAAGCGATCCTCACCACCGACTTAAAAGGCATGATCAAAACCTGGAATGCCAGTGCGCAAGCCATTTTTGGCTATACAGCGGAGCAGGCCATCGGCACACGAGCGGATAAACTGTATTTGCCCGGCTCAGAGGCCAACTTTGAAGCCCTACTGCAGCACCTGCCGAATAACGAAAACGTGTATCTGTGCAAAGTTAAACTCGGCGATGACTCTGGATGGCCGGTGCACGTCATCTCTTCCGTGTCGCCGCACTATGACGAGCATGGCGTGCACGTGGGCAAAATTGCGATTATTCATGATGTCACGCGCCAAATATTGATCGAGCAGGAATTACGCGAAGCAAAAGATTTAGCGCAAATTACACTGCAATCGATTGGCGATGCGGTGATTGTGACCGATCCTGAAAGCACGATCGAATATCTCAATCCAGTCGCCGAAGAGTTGCTCGGGCTTAACTGGCAACAAGCGGTCGGACAGTCGTTCCGCGCGGCGGTAAAACTGTATAACGAAACCACGCGAGAAGAAATCGAAAGCCCGGTGGTGCGCTGCCTGCGCGAACGGGCGGTGATTCAGCTCACCGGCAATGCTGTGTTGCTCAATGCGCACGGCGAAGAAATGGCGGTGGAAGATTCCGCTGCGCCGATTTTTAACCACAAACGGGTATTGACCGGCGTGGTGGTGGTGTTTTCCAACGTCAACGAAAAACGCAAACTGGAACGCGAAATGCGTTGGCAGGCCTCGCACGATGCACTCACCGGCTTGGAAAATCGCCGCACGTTTGAAGAGCGTCTGAATAGCACTGTCGCCATAGCCCGCAGCGCCAATAGCCAGCATGCCCTGCTCTATCTCGACCTCGATCAATTCAAGCTCATCAACGACACCAGTGGCCATGCGGCGGGCGACCGTATGCTCGGCGACATCGCGACCCTGCTCAAAAGTAAGCTACGCGACATCGACGTGGTAGCGCGCCTGGGTGGTGACGAATTCGGCGTGCTGTTGGTCAACTGCCCGCTGGCAGACGCCGTGCGCGTCGCCGAAACCTTGCGCGAATGTGTCGCGGATTTCCGTTTCATCGCTGATCAAAATATTTATAGCAACACCGTCAGCATTGGTCTGGTAGCGATCAACAATAACAGCCAGAACGTCACTGAATTGATGATTAGCGCCGATGCCGCGTGCTATGTCGCCAAAGAAAAAGGCCGTAATCGCGTCTGGGCCGAGCAAATTGGCAGCGACGAACTAACCGCCCGATCCAAAGAAATGGAGTGGGTCGCGCGGATAAATAAATCATTCGATAATTCCCGCCTCGTGCTGTATTGCCAGCCGATTATTTCGCTCAACAAACCGGAGCAGGAAGCGTTTGAACACGTAGAACTGTTAATCCGCATGAAGGGCGAGAACGGCGAACTGATTCTCCCCGGCACCTTTATCCCTGCCGCCGAACGATACGGCATCATGGCGCGCATTGATCGCTGGGTAATCGGCACAGCGCTGCAGCGCTTTGCCCAGCATTACCGCTCGCACCCCGGCGCGGCGCCGGTGATGGCGACGATTAACTTGTCAGGTAGCAGCCTCACCGATGATGGCTTACTGGATTTTATTCGTGACAGCATCAATCACCACGCGTTGCCCGCCGCTTGCACGATTTGTTTTGAAATCACCGAAACCGCTGCCATTTCGAATCTCAGTCGCGCCCGGCGTTTCATAGCCGAGGTCAGACAATTGGGCTGCCGTTTTTCCTTGGACGATTTCGGTAGTGGCATGAGCTCGTTTTCTTACTTAAAAAATCTGCCGGTTGATTTCCTCAAAATAGATGGCAGCTTTGTGCGCGATATGAATACCGACCCGATCGATCAAGCGATGGTGGAAACGATTCACCGTATCGGCAAATTAATGGGGATTCAAACTGTCGCCGAGTATGTCGAAGACCAAGCGATATTAAATAAGCTCATTGCGATTGGTGTCGATTACGCGCAAGGATTCCATATTGCCAAACCGGGGCCGCTGGATAAATTTTTGCAACTCAGCGAAAACAAACAAGCGCAACCCGCCTTGTAAAACCAATCCAAATTCTACCCGCCGCTACGCTACAATTTGGTTAAAATGATGCCTTGGTACTTTTATCAGGAGCAGCGGCGGCAATGACTCATCCAATAAAATCTCTCACTGAAGCGAGTTGCGCCGACGATTTCGATCCTAACTCGATGCCGGTGGCCAAAGCACGCGAACTTATTCGCGCCTATCTCACACCGATTAGCGGCATCGTGCGCGTGCCGATTCGCGCGGCGCTCAATCGCGTGTTGGCCGCCGATATCATTTCGCCGGTCAATGTTCCCGCGCATCGCAACTCGGCGATGGACGGTTACGCAGTGCGCTTTGCCGATTTAAAACCTGATGGCGATACGACATTAAGTCTGATCGGCACGTCATATGCGGGTACGCAATTCGCGGGGGTGATGGAGCCAGGCGAATGTGTGCGCATCATGACCGGCGGCACCGTGCCCGAAGGCGCGGATTCAGTCGTGATGCAGGAGCGCGTGCAAGCGAATGGAAAAAATATCAATATAATCAATGGGATAAAAAAAAGTCAAAACGTACGCTATCCGGGCGAAGATTTAAAGTTGGGCGAAGCGGCGCTAAAAAAAGGCGCGTTAGTACGCGCGGCAGAATTGGGTTTAATCGCGTCGCTCGGCTTTGCGGAAGTGTCGGTTTATCGCCCGTTACGCGTTGCGTTTTTTTCCACTGGCGATGAATTGAAATCGGTCGGCGCACAACTCGGCGACGGCGAAATTTACGACAGCAATCGTTACACCATCTTCGGCATGCTCACGCGCATGGGTTGCGAAGTGCTCGATATGGGCGTGATACGCGATGATCCGGCGCTTCTCGAAGCCGCGTTCATCGAAGCATCAAACAACGCCGATGTGGTCATCACCAGCGGCGGCGTGTCGGTCGGCGAAGCGGATTACACCAAAATTATTCTGACCAAACTCGGCGAAGTCGTGTTTTGGAAAATCGCCATGAAGCCCGGCCGGCCACTTGCTTACGGCAAAGTCGGCGACGCGCATTTCTTCGGCTTGCCCGGCAATCCGGTGTCGGTGATGGTGACGTTTTATCAATTCGTGCGCGACGCGCTGCAAGTGTTGATGGGCCGCGAGAATGTGTTGCCGGTTCCCGTCTTAAAAGCCATTTGCACCAGCACGATTAAAAAAGCACCGGGGCGCACTGAATTTCAGCGCGGTATCCTGACGCAAAATCAATCCGGCGTATGGGAAGTACGCGTCACCGGCGACCAAGGCTCGGGCATTTTGCGCTCGATGAGCGACGCCAATTGTTTCATTATTCTCGACGATAAAACCGGCAACGTTGCGCCGGGCGCCGAGGTCGAAGTGCAGATTATGGAAGGAGTCGTTTGATGTCTTTATTCGAAACTATGCGCGCGGTAGAAATTACTAAACCCGGCGCGCCAGACGTGTTAGTCATTTGCGAGCGGCCCGTTCCGCAGGCCGCAGCAGGTGAAGTGCTAATTAAAGTCGCCGCCGCCGGCATCAACCGGCCGGATATATTGCAACGCCAAGGCAACTACGCTCCGCCACCCGGCGCAACGGATATTCCCGGCCTCGAAGTCGCGGGCGAAATCATCGCGCTCGGCAGCGGCGTGACGGAATGGAAAATCGGCGATGAGGTTTGCGCCCTGGTGGCTGGCGGCGGCTACGCCGAATATTGCGTTGCGCCTGCGGTGCAATGCTTGCCGATACCGAAAGGTTTGAGCATGAGCGAAGCCGCAGCGCTGCCGGAAACTTTTTTTACCGTCTGGAGCAATGTATTCGACCGGGCGAAATTATCTGCAGGTGAAACGTTTATGGTGCAAGGCGGCTCCAGCGGCATCGGCACCACGGCGATACAGCTCGCGCGCGCGCTGGGCCATCGCGTCTTCGCCACGGCGGGCAGCGACGATAAATGTGCGGCGTGCGAGAAACTTGGCGCAGAAAAAGCAGTCAATTACAAAACGCAGGATTTTGTGGAAGAGATCAAAAAACTCACCGGCGGCAAAGGCGTCGATGTGATTCTCGATATGGTGGCCGGTGATTATATTCCGCGCGAAGTAAAATGTTTGGCCGATGATGGCCGGTTGGTGTTGATCGCTTTCTTGCGTGGCTTTAAGGCCGACATGGATTTTAAAGACGTGTTGATACGCCGCTTGACGATTACCGGCTCAACCTTACGTCCGCGCCCGATTGCCTTTAAGGCAGCAATTGCAAAAAATCTGCGAGACAAAGTGTGGCCGTTGATTGAGGCCGGAAAAATAAAACCGGTGATGCATAGTACATT
>JAYVJD010000236.1:0-20412 GCA_043769625.1 Pseudomonadota bacterium
TGCCGAACAAGGGATTGGTATATTCCTTCGCCACTGGCGCAGATTCCATGCGCACTTTCGACCAATCCGCATCGAGCTCTTCTGCCAACAGCATAGGCATGGAGGTATAAACGCCCTGCCCCATTTCCGACTTATCAACGATGATGGTGATGATGTTGTCGGCAGAAATGCGCAGCCAGGCATTCGGCGCAAACGTTTTATTCCCAGCGGCGTCGGCTAGCGCCGCCAACGGCAAAGCCAGCTCAAGGACAAACCCGCCGCCGATCGCAGCCGAGGCCTTTAAAAATGTACGACGGCTGTCATTGTGATGTTGAGAAATAATTTTCATCTCAGCCTCCCAACTTCGCGGCAGCTTCATGGATCGCCGCGCGTACGCGATTGTAGGTTCCGCAACGACAAATATTGCCGCTCATCGCCGCGTCTATATCTGCATCAGTCGGCTTCGGCGTTTTGGTCAGCAGCGCCGTGGCGCTCATGATCTGCCCCGATTGACAGTACCCGCATTGCGGCACGTCGATATTTTGCCACGCCGCCTGCACCGCTTTGCCCGCTGCGCTCGCGGCTATGGCTTCGATGGTGGTAGTTTTTTTACCTTCTGCCGCCGACACTGGCGTGCTGCACGAGCGCACCGGGTTGCCGTCGATATGCACAGTGCATGCGCCACACAACGCCATGCCGCAGCCATATTTGGTGCCAGTCATGTTGAGCGAATCGCGTAACACCCACAACAGTGGTGTGTCGGGAGTGACGTCAGCCTCTTTGCTTTGTCCGTTAATGTTGAGCTTCATGGGGAACACTCCTGTTTACAAAATGAGAGGCGAAATGAAAAAGTGAACAACGCTTGAAAAACGACACGACCGTCGATTTGAATGTTAAAAATAATATAGCTGATTAGAGCGGCTGGGTGCAAAATTAGTTTCACTGTTATTACTTAAGGAAAATAAAGCGATGTAAAATATATCATTATAATCAATGTATTAACTGATATACTTTGATTTCTTCTCCGTCTAGTCACTCGTGAAAAAGATGAAAACGAAATTTTATTCCACGCCGCAAGAAGCCGAGTCCGCGTTTTATGAAGCGTTTGAACAAGCGGACATAGACGCGATGATGGCCGTGTGGTCAAGCGAAGAAGATGTCGTCTGCGTGCATCCGCAAGTCGCGCCGATTTCCGGCTACGAAGCCGTGCGCGAAAGCTGGCGCGAGATTTTTAACAGCGGACAAAAATTACGTTTTCGCGTCACGCCGCACCACACCTACACTGACCTGATGCTATCGGTGCATGTCGTGCTCGAACACGCGCGGCTGGAAAGCGGCGAAGAAGCCCCTAATCCGATTTTAGCGACCAACGTCTATATGCACAGCGACAAAGGCTGGCGCATGATCTTGCATCATGCGTCGCCCTCCCCACCCCAAACGCTTGAAGAAACACAAGACACCGGACGCGTGTTGCATTAACTTGATGTACAAATGTAGCCTGTGCCTACGCTCGATAACAGGGTGAACAAGCCTTGCGCAAGTCACTGCGTTCATTGGCGGCCTATGTGGGCTGTTCTTTGATTTGACTCAATTCATAGGAGTAAATAAAGACTCGTCTACACTACCTCGCCAATTTCCTGGTCCCAATACAACTGCTTCAAGCTCAAGAGTATCTTTGTCATGAATATAGCAAATAAAAGACCCCCTATATGGGAATGCAGGATGACTTAAATTATAATCTCGAACTTTTATCTCAGGGACAAAAGAGATTGGTTCGTTAATCTCTAGCGTCGCAAAAAAGCCAACGCCTGTATTCTCTCTTTCAAGAACATAAAACTGATTAATTTTATGTCAAATCTCAAAACTTAATTCATCATCGCCACTAAAAATTAAACTTATAGCAGTCCGCTCAATAGGCAAAGGTTCATCTTAAAATGGTCTTTTTGCAGTGGCAGCCCATTAGGGCGCAATGAGTTTACGAATTACACCGCATGATATTCGCCATAATCTAACGTATCGGCTTCTATGCAGCCAGCCAAATTTGCAGCACAAATGACTTCTTTCATTTGTTGCCGTACTAAATTTTGGATTAAGCGCATTTGCAGCATGCTTTTCCTTCACCGCCGCTCAGTTGTAACGTAAATGAAACGTTGGGTGTGTACACGCCATTGTTGTCATGCTTGAGCGTGATGGGCGACCAAGCATTAAGCGTGATATAAACCCTCGCCCATGCGTGTCAAATACCACGCTATAATTGAACTTCTAATCAATAATTCAATCTCCTAAACATGGCTGCTACGACATTATTGCCTCGCTCACCGCGAGCTGCTTTAGACAAGTTTGGCTTGCCCGCTGCAGTGCTGTTACTGGTCGCGCTGTTCGCTTGGCTTCTGGCACACTGGGCATGGGTTTTTCTAGAGCGCGCGAAACCAGCGGCGTCTGCTGCGCCGGCTGAAATGAGCAATGTGCCGAACGCACAAGCGGCGGCGGACGCGGCGATCAACGCGCATTTGTTTGGCCGGGTGGTGGTGAATCAACCAGTCGAAGCGAATGTGGTCAGTACGCTGAATGTGAAGTTACGCGGGGTGTTTGCCTCTGGCGGTATTTTGCCGGCGTTTGCTATTGTGAACACCGGCGGTAAAGATGAGCCGGTCAAAGCCGGCGCGGAGATTATCCCCGGCGCGATTCTTGATTCGGTGAAGCCGACGTATATTACGGTGAAGCGCAATGGCAATTTGGAGCGCATCAATCTGGATGAAAAAGGCCAGGTGTTGAATACGGCTTCGGCGCGAACCTTGGGCCAGCAAGCCAGCCAATTCAAACTCAAGGTGCCGAATAACGCGCCGAATACGTTTACCTTTTCGCGCGGCGAGTTGAACCAGTCACTGCAAGATCCGAAACAATTGACTAATCTGGGCAAACTATCGCCCGCGACCGGCGGCGGTATGTTGCTGGAAGATGTACCGCCGGGTAGTTTGGCGGAGCGTCTGGGATTGACGCAAGGCGATGTGGTGCGACAAGTGAATGGACAGGCCATCAACACGATGGCGGATTTATCGCGGCTTTACACTCAGTTCGCGACAACATCGCAGATTACGTTGGACGGATCACGCGGCGGGAAGCCGCTGAATTTAAGCTATTCGGTGCAGCAATAACATTAAATATTTTACTTTAATAATAAAATATAACTAATTGTTTTAATTTAACTTTATTTTTACGCCCCACAGATTTTCTGGCTGCTTTCCTTGTGAACTCCGCCTCACAGTGGTATTTTGCTAAAGCGTTATATCTAAACTTTATTTCGTCTCCTATGATGATAATGACAAACAACAGGAGTGTGCAGCGTGCCCTTTAAACGACAAACTTGGATGACACTGATTTGCGCCTTGGCGATTTCAGTCGCCCCCGCCGCATCAGCCGCCGAACCGCATGAAAACATTACGCTGAATTTCGTCAACGCCGACATTCAATCCGTGGTCAAAACCGTCGGCATGATTACCGGCAAAAATTTCATTCTGGACCCGCGCGTCAATGGCACGGTCAACATCATGTCCAACGGCCCGGTCGCGCGTGAATTGGTGTATCCCACTTTACTATCCGCCTTGCGCTTGCAAGGTTTTGCCGCAGTGGAAGAAAACGGCTTTACTAAAATCGTCCCCGAAGCCGACGCCAAATTAAACAACAGCCTGACCAACGAAGGCCGCGAAGTGCGCGGTCGCGGTGACCGTATCGTCACGCAGGTGTATCAATTGCAATACGAATCGGCCGCGCAATTATTACCCGTGTTGCGCCCGCTTATCACGCCAAATAACGTCATCGCCGCTTACCCTAACAACAACACCCTGGTGATTACCGATTACGCCGAGAACATCCGTCGTCTGCTGAAAATTATCACCGCCATAGACATCCCATCTGGCGGCGAGGTGCAAACCATCAAACTCGAATACGCTTCAGCCGTCGATATTGGCAGCCTGATTACGCGCGTAATGCCGGAAACCGCTGCGCCTAATATCCCCGGCGTGTCGCCGCGAATTTTGGTCAGCGTCGATCCGCGCACCAATAGTTTGTTGATTCGGTCTGACAACCCCACCGTGGTCACGCGCATCCGCGCGCTCGTCGCGGGGATGGATATTCCTACCGCAGCTAATGGCAATATCCATGTCGTGTATTTGCGCAATGCCGAAGCGACCAAATTAGCCGAGGTGCTGCGCGGCCTGATGTCGGGTCAACCGGCCTCCGCGCCGAGCGCCTCACCCGCGCCCGCCACCAATCAACTGGGCCAACAAGCCGGCATACAATCAGGACAACAAGGCGCCGCCGCATCCAGCGCTTCGACGCAAATCTCCAGCAGCATCCAGGCTTATCCCGCCACCAACTCACTCATCATCATCGCGCCGGATAATGTGTACAACTCCTTGCGCCACGTTATCGACAAACTCGATGCGCGTCGCGCGCAAGTTTTTATCGAAGCACTGATCGTCGAAGTCTCGTCCACGCAAGCGGCTGAGTTTGGTATTCAGTGGCAGTATCTCGGCGGCTCCGTCAGCAATGGCACCGGTGGCGGCACCTCGGTATTCGGTGGGACGAATTACAACAACGCAGGCAATGGCAACATCAATAACGCCGCTGCCAACCCTGCCGGTATTGGCGGCGGTCTCAATCTTGGACTGGTTCGCGGCACGATCAAAATCCTCGGCAAAGAAATTCTCAATATTCCCGCCCTCGCCCGAGCACTGGAAAGCGAAGCCAAAACCAATATTCTTTCTACACCGACCTTGCTCACGCTGGACAACGAAGAAGCCAAAATCGTCGTCGGTAAAAACGTCGCCTTCGTCACCGGCAGCTTTACCCAAAGCTCCGGCGGTACGGGCACCAACCCATTCCAGACGTTTGAACGTAAAGACGTGGGTTTGACGTTAAAAATCAAACCGCAGGTTTCCGAAGGCGGCAGCGTCAAATTGCAAATCTCACAAGAAGTCTCGAGTGTCGATCCTGCCACCAGTAGTTCCAGCAATGGCCCGACCACAAATAAGCGCTCGATCGATTCCACCGTGTTGGCAGACGACGGACAGTTCATCGTCTTGGGCGGCTTGATTCAAGACGACGTAAATAATGGCGCGGACAAAGTACCCTTACTCGGCGACATTCCGTTTTTGGGTAATTTATTCCGCTACGAAAAACGCGACCGAACCAAAACTAACCTGATGGTTTTCCTGCGCCCTGTCGTATTACGCGACGCCAATTCTGCCGCTTCGCTCACAGGCGACCGTTACGATTACATTCGCAAAGAGCAAATTCAGGTCAAGCCGGAATACAATTTCATGTTGCCCGATATGCCGATTCCCGTATTGCCTGAGTTGGGAAAATTTGGTGATAACTCACGCTTGATCGTGCCGCCTGTCACAAGCAAATCCATTCCGCAAATTGTGCCTATCGTGCCGCCCCTCTTCACGCCGATTCCGCCGCCGCCAACAGAAACACCGCGCTACACCGAGCCCACGACCAAACCGCCGGGCCAATAAGCCATGAATCAGCCGCAGCAAAAAGACGCCGCTGTGCTCAACCATCCCGACCACACCGTGGTGCGATTGCTGCCCTACGCGTTCGCGCGCGCCAAGGGCGTAATCGCCGCGCGGCATGATGGCGACGGCATTGAAGTATGGCTGCGCCCCGGTGTCGAGGCTGCTACGCTTGCCGAAGTGCGCCGCATATTAGCCAAGCCGCTCAAGCCGGTTTTGTTGCCCGCAGAATTATTCGAAACCAGCCTGTCATCGGTTTATACGCGGCAAGATAACGAAGCAGAAAAACTCATCGACGATATGGATCAAGACGTCGATTTGCAGCAGCTCGCGCAAGAAGTGCCGGAAATTACCGACTTGTTGGAGTCGGAAGACGATGCGCCAATTATCAAATTAATCAATGCCTTACTGACACAGGCCTTACGCGAAAATGCGTCGGATATTCACATCGAAATTTTTGAAGCGCGCTCGCTGGTACGCTTCCGTGTTGATGGCACTTTGCGCGACGTGATCGAACCGCAGCGCGCGTTGCACGCCGCAATCGTGTCGCGCATTAAAGTCATGGCGCAACTCGACATCGCGGAAAAAAGATTGCCCCAAGATGGGCGCATCACGCTGCGTCTCGCCGGTCGCCCGGTCGATGTGCGCGTCTCGACGCTACCGACGGGCCACGGCGAGCGCGTCGTATTACGTTTGCTCGACAAACAAGCCGGTCGCTTGCAGTTAAATAGGCTCGGCATGCACGAGCCAACGCTGAAGCAACTCGATCATCTAGTCAACCAGCCGCACGGCATTGTGCTGGTCACCGGGCCGACCGGCTCGGGAAAAACCACGACGCTGTATGCCGCGCTGTCGCAACTCGACGCGCTGAAACTCAATATGATGACGGTCGAAGACCCGATCGAATACGACCTCGACGGCGTCGGCCAAACGCAAGTGAATCCGCGCATCGACATGACCTTTGCCCGCGCCCTGCGCGCGATTCTGCGGCAGGATCCGGACGTGGTGATGATCGGTGAAATCCGCGATCTGGAAACGGCACAAATCGCCGTGCAAGCCAGCTTAACCGGTCACTTAGTCCTCGCCACATTGCACACCAACGATGCTGCAGGCGCTGTCACGCGTTTGATCGACATGGGCGTCGAACCCTTTTTGCTCTCGTCGAGTTTGCTCGGTGTACTCGCGCAACGCCTGGTGCGCAAGGTCTGCTCATCGTGCAAAAAACCGCACGCGCCAGACGCCGCCGAACAGACAGCGCTCAATGGCCGCTTCAAAGCGGAGAATATTTACACCGCAGTGGGTTGCGTTAATTGTAATTGGACCGGCTACAAAGGCCGCACCGGAATCTACGAATTGATGACCGTCGATGACAACATCCGCCGCATGGTCCACGACGTCGCCGCCGAACAACAACTACGCCAATACGCCATGGCGCAAGGCACGGTCAGCCTGCGCGAAGACGGTATCCGCTGGGTCGCGGCTGGGGAAACGACGCTGGAGGAAGTTTTACGTGTAACCCGCGAGGGCTGACTGAAGGATGAAGGATGAGGGATGAGGGATGAAGGATGAAAAACAACGACGATTTGATGCTTAGAACTAAAGAATTTGCTCTTAGAATCATTCGTCTTTATAGCAAGCTTCCTAAATCGACCGTCGCTCAAATTCTTGGCAAACAAGTTCTTCGCTCGGCCACTTCAGCAGGAGCACAGTACCGAGAAGCAAACCGCGCAAAATCGCACGCTGATTTCATTAGTAAAATTGAAGGCTGCTTACAAGAGCTGGATGAAACTAAATACTGGCTTGAATTATAAGTGGAATCAGGCATTATCAAACCTGAACTAATGACCGAACTTTTCGTTGAAGTAGATGAGTTAATTTCCATATTTGTTTCGATTGTAAAATCCGTTAAATCAAAACCTAAATCCGGTAAAAACTAATGACCACAGAATCACTCACCCTATTTCACCCCTCATCCCTCATCCCTCATCCCTTGTAAAATGGCCGGCTATAAATATCAAGCAATGGACGCGTCGGGCAAGCTCAAAAAGGGCGTGCTCGAGGTCGATAGCATGCGCCAAGCTCGCGCGAATCTGCGTGATGGCGGGCTGATTCCGCTTGAGGTTGAAGCGCTGTCGCAACCCGAACAAAAAGCCGGCGCGCCGAAGTCGCGGTTTACTCGCCGCAATATTTCCGCCAGCGATTTATCGCTCATCACGCGTCAATTCGCTACCTTGATTGGCTCCGGCCTCACGGTTGAGCAGACGATGAATGCGCTGATTGAGCAAGCTGAAAGCGAGCAGCAGCGACAAATCCTCGCCGGTATTCGCGGCGAAGTGCTGGCGGGCAATACGCTCGCGGCGTCGATGGGCCAATATCCGCATGTCTTCCCTGAGCTCTATCGCACGTTGGTGCGCGCGGGCGAACAATCGGGGCAATTGTCCGAAGTGTTATCGCGTTTGGCGAATTACACCGAAGACAGTCAGGCGTTACGCCAAAAAGTCACGCTTGCGTTTGTCTATCCCGGCATTATTTCGCTGGTCGCGCTGGCGGTGATTACCGGCTTGCTGACTTATGTCGTGCCGCAAGTGGTCGAAGTATTTCGTAACACCAACCAAACGCTGCCCTTTCTCACGCGCTTGCTCATCGGCTTGTCCGATTTCCTGCGCACCACAGGTATTTTCTGGGTCATCGCCATCATGATCGGTCTGTGGCTATTCTCGCGGGCATTGCGCGCCGAGCCGTTTCGTCTGCGCTTTCACCGATTCTTATTGCGCCTGCCGGTGGTTGGCCGTTTGATTCGTGGCGTCAACACCGCGCGTCTCGCCAGCACGCTCGCCATCCTCACCGGCAGCCGCGTGCCGCTGCTGAATGCGCTGCAAGCAGGGGTCGGCGTGATGAATAATTTGCCGATGAAAAATGCTCTCGACGCGGCGCAGAAAATGGTGCGCGAAGGTGCGCCGCTAAGCCGCGCTTTGGCCTCGAGCAAGATGTTCCCGCCGGTGATGGTGCATTTGATCGCCAGTGGCGAAGCCAGCGGGAAGCTCGACACCATGCTCGAACGCGTCGCGGTTCAACAAACGCGCGAAATTGAAACCCGCGTCGCCACCCTCACCGCCCTGCTCGAGCCGCTGTTAATTCTCACCATGGGGGTCATGGTGTTGATTATTGTCTTGGCCATCCTCTTGCCGATTTTTGAATTAAACCAATTGGTCAAATAAGCGTCGTCGTATCCGCCGTTAAAACGTTAAACAGGTCTCGTGCCCGCATAAAAGCGGCCGTCATTGTTTGATATAGTTCACAAATCATCGCGCTTTTTGTGTGACACATCACAGAATCACGCTGTCATATAGTCTATAAAGGCGGATTACGTTTAACGTAAAGGGGGCCTCATGAAAGCAAAATATTACAGGGGAAATACTATGTCAGCGGTTTTCACACCATCCAACAAGATAATAAAAACTTTAATATATTCAATGACTTATGTAATTATTGGCGTAGCGTCTTTATCCGGCTGCGTCGCGCAGCCGATCAATCCCGATGCGCTGCAAATCATCGTCAAATTCAAATCAGACATCACCAATCCGGAAGGCCGTGAACTCCTAAGCGATCTATCTGCCACAGCTAAAGCGCCGGTGCTGTACAAGCGCGCGATGTCAGGCGGCGCGCATGTGCTGATCATCGATGCGAAATCAGCCCAAGCCGCTGATGCACTGAAAGCCATCGCCGCACGCAAAGACGTGCTGTTCGCCGAACCCGACCGCAAAATGAAAGCCGAATAAAAATACGTGCGGCTTTGTTTTTTAAAAAACTGTTTGACTTAGTTCAGAACTGGATATAAAAATGGCTCGTCAAAATTTGCAACTTCCCCCACTTTTTTTCGCTATGGTATTCATTGCCAGCGGTTATAGCCCACATGCTTATGCTCAAGCGGAAAAAATATTCTTAGCTAGCCCGGATCGCTTACAAGCCGCGCCTGAACTGACGACTGATCGAATGATTGTGAAGCTGCGCAGCCTGCAACCGGCCTTTATGGTGCGCGATATCAGCGCCGACAAAATGCACAATCTCAACGCGACGGTTGGGATCGAAATGAAGTTGGTACGTCAGATGACAGGCGGCGCACATATATTAAAGCTGCCTGAATCAGTCACCCACATGCAAGCTGAAGCACACGCGCAAGTTCTGCGCTCGCACCCTGATGTGGAATATGCCGAGCCCGACCGCCGTTACACGGCAGAAGCAACGGCCTCAGACCCTCTTTATGTCGGTGCGCTTTATACGATTACCCCAGTCAACAGCCCTGCTTACAGCTTCCGCGCACAACAATGGCATTTGAACGACCCGGTCGGCGGCATCAATGCCCCGGCCGCATGGGACATCAGCACCGGCAATCCAAATCTCAATATAGCAGTAGTGGATTCGGGCAAGACTATTCATCCCGATCTTAACGGTCGCTTTGCTGGCGGTTTCGATTTTATTGGGACCGACGGCGCCGCCAGCACATTCTTAAAAGCAAATGATGGCAATGGCCGCGACAATAATGCTGATGATCCAGGTGATTGGATAAACGCGACAGATATCTTAAATCCGGTCTTTTCAAAATGTAAGGTAGAAAGAAGCGCATGGCACGGCACTGCTATTGCGGGGATCATTGGCGCGACGGCAAACAATAATTTATACGGCACCGGCATTAACTGGAATTCCCGCCTCGTTCCGATTCGCGTGCTAGGAAAATGTGGCAGTTACACCTCCGATGTTCTGGATGCAGTCACTTATGCTGCGGGCATTGATGTCCCTGGCGTGCCAACCAATCAATATCCGGCAAAAGTTATTAACCTTAGTCTCGGGGGGCCCGGTGCTTGCGCCCAATTTGAACAATCGGTTTACGACGCAGTTTCCGCCAGAGGCGTGGTGGTAATTGGCTCCGCCGGCAATACAAACATTGATGTATCAGGCCACTCCCCTGCAGGCTCGTGTCGCAACATTATCGCCGTCGCCGCTACTGGACAAAAAGGGCAGCGGGCGAGTTACTCAAACTTTGGTTCTAACATAACCATCAGTGCGCCCGGCGGAGTGTTTGAAGATGCGATTACCCCGCAAGGCGGTCTTTTGCACCTCACCAACAATGGCACTACTTCTCCCACTTCTGATGACTTTGCTTGGGGAACGGGCACCAGCTTTGCCGCCCCTGTAGTGTCCGGGGTTGTTTCGCTTATGCTATCAATCAACCCCAATTTAACGCCTGCTCAAGTGACTAATATTCTGCAGACCACCGCACGTCGCTTTCCGCTTGTCCCGACGAATATGATTCAATGCAATACTGGGATCTGCGGTGCAGGTATTGTTGATGCCAAAGCGGCTGTAGCAGAAGCCAACCGATTATCCATGAACCCAATCACCCCAATGCCTTCCCCAATTTCCACGAGCGGAGGCGGAGGTGGCTGCAGCCTGAGCTCGTCAAACGACCCGACCGACATCACGCTAACTTTAATGCTTGGCTTAGCACTGTTGTGGCGAACTCGCCGCTTGCCTGGCAAACTGCCATTGCCGTCCGAATAATCGCTAAATCACGGAAAAAAATAAGTGCTATAGCGTGCGCATGCCCAACACTTTTCAACAGCACTTGCACAAAAATTCACAGTATTGCACTAACAATTCGTATATAAACTGAAATCATGGTTTTTAAGTTGACGAACGACACAAGATTAGCGACCAATCATTTGCAAAAACAGAATGTGTAAGTAGTTAATAATATAAAAAAACACAAACTGCCCTACTTACTTTCAATGTAAAGACTGACATGAAAACTAAAGTTTTATTTTCACGCTTGGCAATTTTTGCCGTTGCGCTAGCTCCACTATGGAGCCATGGGGTTGCGCAAGCGGCAGATACACCTTTCATGCTAAAAAATTCGCCCGCCCGTACGCTAGCGGTGGGCAATACCGATCAAATTATTATCAAACTTCGCAGCCTGCAGCCCGCTTTCATGGTGCGACCAATCAATGCGGCGAAAATGCATAATCTTAGCGCAACCGCTGGCGTTAGCCTCGCGATGCATCGCGTAATGAGCGGAGGCGCTCATGTGCTTAAGTTACCCAATAAGATGTCTGAGGCTGAAGCTGGAAATTATGTTCGTGCATTGCGTTCACACCCAGATGTAATTTCGGTTGAGATTGATCAACGCATGTTTGCAAAGGCTGCGCCTACCGACCCTTTATATCCAATGCAATGGTCATTAACCGACCCTCTGTCCGGTATTAACGCCCCGGCCGCATGGGCCATTACGAGCGGGAATCCTGCCATCACTGTTGCCGTCCTTGATTCTGGAATCCTTAAGGGCAATGCGGATTTTTTGGGGCGGCTACTGCGAGGTTACGATTTTATAACCGATAGCAAAACGGCTAACGATAACGATGGCCGCGATGCGGACGAGAGCGACAATGGAGATTGGATTAGTCTGACGGACATTGCCGATCCTTTTTTCAATACAAACGGCTGTACCACTGTAGAGGATAGTGGTTGGCACGGCACGGCAGTAGCGGGGATTATTGGCGCCGCTGCAAACAATGGCTATGGCGGTGCTGGCATTAACTGGAATTCAAAATTATTGCCAGTACGGGTACTCGGCAAATGCGGTGGGCTTACCTCTGATATTACCGACGCGATGAAATGGGCGGCAGGCATTGCTGATCCGTCTTTTCCCAATACCAACCCCAATCCCGCACGTGTGATCAACTTGAGCCTCGGCAGCACCGGACCTTGCTCGTTAACCTCTCAGGACGCCATCAATGCTGTCGTCAACAAGGGTGCCATTGTCGTCGTGTCCTCTGGCAATGAAAACGCCAATGTCTCCACCAGTAACCCAGCCAATTGCGCTGGCGTCGTTGCTGTAGCGGCCACGGGCAGTAAGGGCGAACTCGCGTCGTACTCCAATTTTGGTGTAGGCACGACCATCAGCGCCCCAGGCGGAAATGAAATCACGCCTGACACAACCGTACCCGGAGCATTTGTATGCGACGGCAGTGGAAGCGATTGCATATTGGTTTTGGGTAATCGGGGACTCACGGCCCCAGCACAAGATGCTTTTTTTGTTGGCATCGGAACGAGCTTCTCCGCCCCCGCCGTCTCCGGTGTCGTATCCCTCATGCTATCAGTGAACCCCAATCTCACTTCGGCAGAAGTCATCAAGATTCTGCAAACCAAAGCTAAACCTTTCCCCACGCTGACTGCAGCGCAGTTGAGCGCTGGGCTAATCCAGTGCACCCCGAGTTTGTGCGGCCCAGGCATCGTTGATGCGGGCGCAGCCGTGACGGAAGCAAAAAGACTCGCACCCACACCTACTCCGACCCCCACACCCACACCCACACCAACCCCGACACCCACACCAACACCCACACCCACACCCACACCCACACCCACACCCACACCCACACCCACACCCACACCCACACCCACACCGACTCCAACACCAACCCCAACACCCACACCCACACCCACACCCACACCAACACCGGCACCAACACCGACACCGACACCTGCGCCAACACCGGCACCCGCGACCACTTCTGGCGGCGGTGGCGGTTGTACGACTGGCCCGTTTCAAGGCCCAGCCGACATCAGCTTGCCTTTACTCTTGTCGGCCGGTTTGTTGTGGCGCGCGCGGCGTAAAGTTCCTGCAAAATAGTTTAATATAATCAAATACTTACAAGCGCAAGCTAATATGCTTGCCGTTGTAAGTTTGGTTTGTAATACTGCTTGGACATTCACTCTTCTCAGTCGAGCATCGGTCCATTGTCTTGTTGTCCTTCCCCTATAAAAATTTATGGCGCGACGCAAACTTTAAAGTCGCCTTAATCGCCGCGCCGGTGGTGTGGCTCGCGCTGTATTTTTTATTCCAAGCGCCTTTGCCCACGCTTTGGTTTGCTTCTTCGCTTAAAGCCTTCGGCTTTTTTTTAATCCCGGTGATCCTCTACCCGGTGCTGGAAGAAATCGCGTTTCGCGGCCTAGTGCAGGAAACTTTTTGGGCGCAAAGTTGGGGTAAACCTGCTTGGCTCAAGCTTTCGGTGGCTAATCTGCTGACTAGCGTATTGTTTGTCGCGGCCCATTTTTTTTATCACCCGCCGTTGTGGGCGCTGAGTGTATTTTTCCCCTCGTTAGTGTTTGGCTTTTTCCGCGACAAATACCAAAGCGTCATCCCCGCTATTTTGTTGCACGTTTTTTATAATCTCGGCTTCATCTGGCTATTCGGGAAACCTTCCGGCGTATAAGCTATCAAATCGGCTATCAGCTATAATCTTTTTACTCACTTTAATTTTTGTCGGGGCTAATAATGATGCTTAAGAAAAGACATTCACGCGGATTTACGCTGATAGAAGTTATGGTCGTCGTCGCTATTCTCGGCATTCTCGCCGCCATCGTGGTGCCAAAAATCATGGGCCGCCCGGATGACGCACGTATCGTCGCCGCCAAGCAAGATATTGGCGCGATCATGCAGTCGCTCAAACTCTATCGTCTTGATAACGCGAGCTACCCTTCTACCGAACAAGGTTTGCAGGCATTGCTGGTCAAGCCGGCGTCGCAACCTTTGCCGCTGAATTGGAAATCCGGCGGCTACCTGGATAAAATTCCGAAAGATCCGTGGGGTCACGAATACCAGATGCTCAGCCCCGGCGTGCATGGTGAGATCGACGTATTCAGTTATGGGGCAGACGGTCAACCGGGCGGAGAAGCGAATAATGCCGACATCGGTTCGTGGAATTAAAACCACTCGCGGCTTCACCTTAATCGAAATCCTGATTGTCATGGTCATCATGGCGATCATGCTCGCATTAGTCGCCGCCAAAATCGGTCCAGATGATAAGCAAGCGTTGCGTGATGAAGCCAAACGTCTCGCCTTGCTGATGGAACACACACGCGATGAAGCACTCTCCACCGGCCACAGCCTGGCCTGGGGCGCAGAGGGCGCGCATTATCGTTTTTATCAATACACAAGGCCCGATTGGGCACCGCTGACGAATGATGAGGTCTTGCGTGAACGCGATTTCAACGCGCAAGTGACGCTCACCGATCTGGAAATCAATAACCAAAAAGCCAAACTGGATGACCTTGTCGTATTTGCCCCATCCGGCATGAATCTGCCGTTTCGCATCGTGCTCGACCTAAAGGGCGAGCGCATAGGCATCAGCGGCGATCATCTGGGAAAAATAAGCCTCAATGCCATCGCTCAATAAAAAAATTCCCGCGCGTGGCTTTACGCTTATCGAAGTATTGATCGCGCTGGCGATTCTCGCCGTCGCGCTCGCGGCAACATTACGCTCCGCCCATATCAGCACTGACACCGCCTACGCCTTACGCCAAAAAACCTTAGCTGGATTTGTCGCGAGCAATTTATTAGCAACCGCTTCGGCACGGCGCGCCTTTCCGCCCGTCGGCGCCAGCAACGGCAAAGCCGAGCAAGGCGGCCAAGCGTTCGTGTGGGAACAAATTGTCGAAGGTACGGCGAGCCAATATTTTCGCCGCTCAAAAATAAAAGTCTATGGCGAAGGCAAGCCAGATTATGTGTTGTACGAAATGACCGGGTTTTACGCCAACACCTCGGTCGGCGGTCGGCCAGTCGGTGGCACTTCAGGCAGCAGCGGAGGCGGTAGCGGAAGTAGCGGAAGTAGTGGCGGTGGTGGTGGTACAACACCCAGCCCAGCACCGGGAAACAATAACAGCTGATATGAAATTTTCGAAAACACCTTCCGGCTTCACGCTGATCGAGTTACTCGCGGCTATCGCTATTTTCGCCATCATGTCGGCGATGGCGTATCGCAGCTTGTCCGCCGTGCTCGACACGCGTAAGCAACTGGAAGTCGAACAACAAAAATGGCGCGATGTCGTCTTGTTGTTCGCGCGAATGGAACAGGATTTTGCCTCGGCGGTTGAGCGACCAGTTAAAGATACCAGCGGCAAAGACGAACACGCGTTTATCGGTAAAGCCGATGCGGTCGGCGAATATGACGGCCAAGTGATTTTTACCCGTATGGGTTTCGCAGGTCAGCGCGGCGCGCTCACCGCACCGCAGCGCATGGGTTACCGTTTTCGCGACAATAAATTGCAACACCTGTCGTGGCCGGTGCTCGACCAAGGCACGCGTACTGTGCCCATCGTCGGCACTTTGATTGAAAACGTGCGCGACATGCGTTTTCGTTTTATGCAATACAACCCAGACAACCCGCCGTGGCTCAATCGTTGGCCGCTTCCCGGCGCTTCCGTTGCCGATGCGGGCATGCCGTCGGCGATCGAAGTCAACATCACGTTGGCCTCGGGGGAAGTATTAAGCCGCGTGTTCATGGTCCAAGCGGCGCAATGACGCGATGAAAATAAAATCCCAACAAGGTGTAGCTATCATCACTGCCTTACTCATCGTCGCGCTGGCGGCGACTACTGCGACGTATTTGTTGTGGCAACAATCCTTGTGGACGCGGCAGGTAGAAAACCTGCTGGCGCGGACCAAGGCGAATGCGATTGCGCAGGCCGGCGCGCAACTGGCGCGCGGACAATTGAACGAATTTGCCGACACCAAAATCATTTACCAATTTCTCGGTAAACCACTGCCCTTACCCGCCGAGGGCGCCTCGTTGGTCGGCATGATGGTGGACGAACAGAGTAAATTTAATATAAATAATCTGGTGTATGGCAATGAACCGCCTCCGACGGTAACGCCTACACCTCCGCCGCAAGGTAGAGCAAATCCACCGCCAAACAATCCAGCGCCCGTTACCAAACCGCCGAACTATCAAGACATTTTCAAAGCGCTGTTAAAAGACTTGAAGTTACCCGAAACACTAATGGATTCGCTGGTCGCGTGGATTGACGAAACCGGTCAAGCGCAGGATGACCTGACTTATCTGGCCAAAGACCCACCGTACCGTTCCGCACATCGGCGCATGATTGATATCAACGAACTCTATCGAGTGAAAGACTTCACGCCGGAAATCGTTGAAAAGCTGCGCCCCTACGTGACCGCATTGCCGGGCACGACGACCCTTAACGTCAACACCGCACCGGCTATTTTGCTTGAAGCCACGGGGTTGCCCGACAATATCGTAGTCACCATCATCAAAGAACGCGACGCCGCGCCATATCTGAAAAAGGAAGATCTGAACAAAGCCTTGGCGGGCACGCCGCTGCCGCCGACGGTAGATGTCACGAGTAAATATTTTGTCGCCAGTGGACGCGTCACCCAAGGCAACGTCGATATTGGCTACAGCGCCCTGCTGGAACGACCCGCCGCAGGCTCCACCCCGGGAACGGCGTGGCCGAGTATAATCTGGTTACAACAAGGGACGGAATAATCACACCATGGCTGCCTTGCAAATCTACCTGCGTGACGACAACCCCGCTGACAATCCGGCTCTCGCCGGTCGCAGTGCGGAATGGGTATTGCGCGAACCGCGCGGACGTATCCTTTCGTCCGGCAATAATTCGTTTGCCGAGATGCCCAGTGCAGATCGCGTTGATGTCGTGGTGCCCGCCTCGCGTGTGCTGTTTACGCGCGTCAGTTTGCCCCCTGCGAATGCGGCTAAGACACGCCAATTGCTGCCGTTTGCCATCGAAGATAAATTACTCGCCAATCCAGAAAGCATTCACGCAGTCGCCGGTACGCGCGAACAAAACGGCGAAACGCCGGTGGCTGTGGTCGATAAAAGTTGGGTTAACCAAGTGATGGCGCGGCTGCTTGAAGCGAAAATTTCGCCGCAAAGTCTGGTGCCGGAAACCACGCTGCCGCCGTTTCCCGCCGACGGTTGGAGCATGGTGTGGGATGGCGCGAGTGGCTTTGTGCGCACGGGCGAGATGAGCGGTTTGTCGCTCGACAGTGGTGACGGTGACGGTCCGCCGCTCGGCCTCACGTTAGCGCTCGACGAAGCCCGCGCGAAAAACGCCGCACCAAAAAAAATTATTTTGCTTAGCCCAGATAATGGACATTTAACCAACTTTATCGGCTGGACGGAAACGCTCGGCGTTCCCGTGGTGGCCGGCGGCGCATGGAGTAACGCGCATGCCAATCCGCAAACCAGCGGGATAAATTTCCTTCAAGGTGATTTTGCCTCGTCGGGCAACATGTCCGGTGCGCTACGTCTGGCCAAGCCTTTATGGATTGTCGCAGCGCTGATTGCCGCGCTGCATATCGGCGCGACAGTGGTCGATTGGGCGCTATTGAAACAACAAAAGAGTGCATTGCAATCCGGCATGACCGAGCGCTTCAAGAAAACCTTCCCCGACACCAAAGTGATCGTCGATGCGCCGCTGCAAATGTCACGCAATCTCGCCGACTTGCGCCGTGCGGCCGGCCAAACCGACAGCAGTGATTTTTTGCCCTTGTTGGCTACTTATTCCAATGTCATCACCGCGACAGCGGGCGCGCGGACGACGGGCATGCAATATGAAAAGGCCCGTCTGCAAATCGATGTCGCCTTGCCCGATGCTGCCGCCGCTGAATCCTTACGCAGGCAGCTTGAGGCGGCAAAGTTGACCGTCAAACTCGAAGCCACTAACGCCAAAGCCGATGGTGTTGAAGCGCGCTTTAGCATGGGAGGCCAGCCATGAAGCAAGCCATATTGGAATACTGGCAGTCGCGCAATCCGCGCGAGCGCGTCATCCTCGCCTCGGTCGCGGGCGTCGCACTCGCCGCGATTGTTTATGCTTACGCCTGGATGCCGATTGCCGAAGAGCGTGCACAATTGCGCAAAAGCCTGCCGGAGCTGCAAACCAAAGCGACGAAATTCAACAGCCACGCCGACGAAGCTGAACGCCTCACCGGCCAAACCGCGAGTCGCGGAAACGTCAACGTCATGAGCGTGATTGAAGCCACGGCAAAAGCACGCAACCTGCGCGACAAATTTTCTGCGGTCAGCGCCATCGATGCCAACCATGTCCGCGTGGTGGCCGCCAGCATCGCGTTTGACGACTGGCTGGGCTGGACCAAAGAATTGCAAGCGCAAGGCATCCGCATCGACAGCGCGCAAATCAACACCGCGCCGGAAGGCGCAGGCCTGGCCAAACTCAGCGCGACTTTTTCCGGGCCGGGCAAATGATTTTGGGCTGCGCTGTTCCCTTGATCGTGTTGCGTTAAATGGCTTCCACTCGCGCTACGGGCGCGCTTCGTTTTTATCATGTCGTTCTCGGCGTCGTTTTATTTTCAGTTTTTTTTCTGACCGCACTACCCGCTTGGCTCATTCCTTGGGGCCTTAAAAAAACTCAATTAAATCAATTAATTATAAATGATGCAACGGGCAGCTTTTGGAATGGGAAAGCCAGTGGCCACGCCGACATCGCAGTGCCCAATTCCGCCGCCTATAAATTAAAACTCGATCAAATTTCCTGGTCTTGGCGTCCGTCGCGCTTGCTCGCGGGCGAGTTGGCGTGGGGTATCGCGGCGGAAAATAAATCAGCTAAATTTACCGGCATCGTCGGCGCGAGTTTTGGTGGCTACTCGCTACGCAGCGTGAAACTTGACGCCCCGGCGCAACTCATCGCTGATATTTACCCGCCGGCTGCGTTGCTCAATCCCGATGGAAAACTGCAACTCAGCAGCGAAGATTTCAAGTTCAGTAAAAATAATTTCAGCGGCAAAGCCCAGCTCGATTGGCGCGGCGCGGCCGTGAGTATGTCGCCGGTAAAACCGCTCGGCGAATATCGCGCACTCATCAACGCAACGGGTGTCGTGGCCGATGTTCAACTCACCACCGTCTCAGGCGTGCTTAAATTAAATGGCAAGGGTAACTGGACCGCGAAAGACGGTCTGCGCTTTTCCGGCACGGCGCAAGCTGATGCCGCGCAAGCGGCCAACATTGATCCCCTGTTGCAACTGATGGGCAAACCCGCCGTCAATGGTGTATACGCGTTAGAACTTCCACCTAAGTGATGCCAGCTCGATTCAACTAAACAAAGACAACAATGACCAAAAAATCCTCCAGCAAAATAATCACGCCGTTTATATCCAAAGAAATCGAAGAAACACTGTTACTCGCCGCAGCTAGACCAGCAGAATTACCCCCGCGCCAAATCAGCGCGCTGCGAGAAAAAATATTGGCGCGCATTCATCAACCCAATCCGCTATTGGCGCGCTATACACCGGAATCGGTTCTGGATAAATATAGCCTGAAAAAAAATGATCCCACTAAAAAATAGTCCTGTTTTTTCAACCTATAATCAAATTAACACAGGCTGCCTGTTTATCTTTATCAACAGCCGCCAACACCATGTCCAAAATCAAAACCGCTAACGGTGCCTATATTTCTCCGCGTTGGTTGCCCGGCGGCCAGGTGCAAACTCTATATGCGTATTTCGCCACGGGCCGACCAAAGCTGATCTATCGGCGCGAACGCTGGGACACGCCGGATGGCGATTTTATCGATGTCGATTGGATGGACGGTAAAGTCGGTTCGCCCTTAGTTGTGTTGTTTCACGGGCTCGAAGGCAACTCGCAAAGTCCCTATGCGCTACATCTGATGCGACTC
Source organism: Pseudomonadota bacterium (assembly GCA_043769625.1). GTDB lineage: Bacteria > Pseudomonadota > Gammaproteobacteria > Burkholderiales > JBEEJL01 > JBEEJL01. The sequence goes on from JAYVJD010000236.1 coordinate 20,003, forward strand.
TTGCAACAAAAAAACTGGCGCGGTGCAGTGGTACATTTTCGCGGCTGCAGCGGCGAGCTGAATCGCATGCCGCGTGCTTATCACTCCGGCGATTCAGCCGAAATCGATTGGATTTTGCGCCGTATGAAAGCCCTCGACTCAGCAGCGGCGCTATACGCAGTCGGCGTATCACTCGGCGGCAACGCGTTATTAAAATGGTTGGGCGAACAAAAGCAGCAAGCTAAACAAATCGTACAAGCCGCCGCGTCAATTTCAGCGCCACTCGATTTGATGGCAGCCGGTAATGCGTTAAGCGACGGCTTTAATATGGTGTACACGCGCCATTTTCTCTCGACGCTGAAACGTAAATCGCTCTTAAAGCTGGTCCAACATCCACAACTATTCGATGGCGAAGCGATGCAACGCGCGCG